>NZ_AFWF01000187.1 GCF_000222605.1 Vibrio ichthyoenteri ATCC 700023
GTTACTTCGGTAACAAAAAGCGACACTAGCTCAGTTGGTAGAGCGCAACCTTGCCAAGGTTGAGGTCATCGGTTCGAACCCGATGTGTCGCTCCAATTTCTCATCCTTGAGGTTTTGGAACAAAAAGGCGCCTTGGCAGAGTGGCTATGCAGCGGATTGCAAATCCGTGGACCTCGGTTCGACTCCGGGAGGCGCCTCCATTCTATTTTTATCTCTATCTCAAAATACAATCCCAAGCTTTTAAACCACCATGGTTCAGATTGAACATGGGTCTTGTCGTCTTTTTTTCTCTTGTTTTCCTAAATCTGTATTATCAATCACCTGTTTTAACGTTTGCCAATCTGTACTCTTTCCCCAACGCAATTTTTCTTGTCCATCTTTATCAATCAAAATCGCCGTATGTTGATCTGAATGTATTCGATAGGCATTGAACAGCACGCCCAGATCAAAGTGCTCTTTGACCCAACCCGGCTCACTTTGTCCATCTTCAGTAATAACCAATGTGACAATGTCACGCTCCCTGAGGGCGCACTCATTCATTAAGGTTTCCAACAGAAACCGTTTAACGTGTTCATCATGCTGAGGTGAAAAGTAAATGATGCTACGGTGAGACAACGACTGAGCGTGATGAGGGTAGGCATAAGCGTGATCCAAGGGCAAACATAACACCAATAACATCCATAATCGTGACATATCAAAAACCTCTTTACCGCGCGACCACTCAGTGAGCCTAGCAGACGCAGCGCTTGTTACCTCTAGTGTAACGAGCTTGCATCAAACGAAAGCCTTGACGTCTCTATACGTTGATTATAGTGAATGAGAGCATTTGTTTGCGTGACAGCCAGACGTTGCTCAGCAAGGGAGGAGAGCTGTTGTTGATATCAAATAGCAGACCAAAGCGTCAGTGGCTGCCCTGTAGATAGATGAACGGCTAACGGTAACTAAGATCGTTTAGTCTGGCCAGTGCTGATCTGGAACCAAACTTCTGACCGCGAAATTTCTCGATTGGTGTAAAATAGCCAGAAGAGGCCATCGTATTGATGTTTGAGCGATGGGGAGTCAATTCGATAAGAGCATCTATTTATGATCAAGCCTGATTCAACCATACTGAGTGGCGAGTTATTGACAGAGTTTCGTACCGTCTCTTTTATGATTGCGATCTACTGTCGAGATCATCATCAACAGCGAGAGAAGCCTCTACAGGGGTTGTGTTGTGAATGCCACAGCTTAATGAGCTATGCTGAACAACGGTTAGATCGTTGTGCTTATGGGCAGCACAAGCCGACTTGTAATCGTTGTCCTATTCATTGTTATAAACCCGAGCCCAAAGAGCAGATGAGACAAGTCATGCGCTATGCAGGGCCAAGAATGCTGCTACCGCATCCGATGCTGGCATTACGTCATCTGTGGCATGAACGTAAAACCGTGCCCGCTAAGCCAGCAGCCAACCAATCCAATCGGCATCTTCGCATCGCAACGAAATCACACTCAGAATCGAAATAACGCAACTCACTCAGTGATCACTATCAAACGCTAAACAGCAAAAAGGGGCCTAAATAGCCCCTTCACTGTCTTTGATGTTATCCGCTTGGGCGAGCTTATTCGCCTGCCATTGCTTGGCGCTTAGTCTTGATACTGGCAAATAGCATGTAGATGCACGTCGCCATTAGAGTTGCAAATAGGTAACCTAACAGACCTTGCTCACCTAACATAAAGTGATCGGCCAGTACTGGACCTGCAACCGAGCCAATGCTGTAGCTAAAGAGCATCACTTGCGTTACCGATACGATGTACGCTGGATCAAGCTTGTCGCAGCCAAGGTTAATCGCAACAGGGTAAAGCGCGAAAATGGCCATGCCGAGTACAAACAAGCTAATACCTAACACATAAATACCATTGCCGATTGCGGTAAAGCCAATCGCCGCAACACCGAGTAGGCAGAATAGGGCCATCAGTAGCGTACGACCAAGATACTTTGATAACCATGGAACGATTGGTTGAACCGCCATGCCACCCAAGATCACCAATGCCATTAGGCTGCCTAGGTCGCCGTTATCGATGCCGCGGTTGCGTAGCTCAACAGGCATTAGGCCGTAAATAGCCCCCAAAGTCATACCGGATACAATGCAACCAATGATTGCAGCATGGTTTAACTTGCTGATTTGTTTTAGCGAAAGCGCGTGGCTTTGGCCTTCTTCTGGCTGATCGGTACGGCCAAAAGCCAGCACGATGATCGCCAATACCAAAAGCGCGATAATGGCAATAAACGGAATGCTACCTGTTACGCCTAGCGCGCCGATGCCTAGTTGGCCTAGTGAGCTACCGCCGTATAGTGAACCCATGTATAAACCAAGACGTTTAGCACGAGCACTTTCGTCGCCATGAAGTAGCCATGATTCCACGATCACAAACACACCCGCTACCGCAATACCAGCCACAAAGCGAGCAGATAGCCATGCTGGAGCATTAGCAAAAAACAGGTAATACGACAATAGTGGCGATAAACGCCAGTAAGCAGCCGATAAATGCTTTGCGGTGACCGGTTTTATTGACGATCGGTTCAAACACCATCGCGCCGACTAACAGACCTGCATAAAATACACTGGCTAACCAACTCGCAAGGGAAACGTCCAAACCATAGTGTGGAAGCATTAGCGGGATGATACTCATTAAATAGCCAGACGCCACCGCATATAAAGCAAGCGCAATTACAGGTACTGAAATGCGAGCTGGAGATGCAGGAGCAAGTGTATTTTCCAATGTCGTAGCCTCATGTTAGTAGCTCTTATCATGGAGGGATAAGAGACGAAAAAAGGGGGGAGCTGATGGGCGGACTATGGGGATTTTTTGAACAGGCGTAAAATGAAATGTTTTTCCCTTAACGATAAAAAATAATTATCGATATTGAGGCTGTATACTTATGCAGGAAAACATATGAAAAAGCCGCCAAAACAGAGGATTTAGCGGCAGTTAACATAGAATAACTTATTTTGTAATTGCTTGTGCAAGCCATTGTTCAAACTGACTTTTTGGTAGGGCGCCATTGATAAAATCGACTCTTTGGCCGTTTTTGAACACCATAACGGTTGGAATGCTTCTAATTTGGTATTGCATAGCTAAGTTTTGTTGTGCTTCGGTATCGATTTTAACGAAGCGAATTTTTCCAGATTGTGCTTTTGCAACGTCGGAAAACACCGGCGCAAATCCCACGCAAGGATTACACCAAGGCGCCCAAAAATCGATCACCACCGGCTGGTCGCTATTGAGCAGTGTGGTGAGATTTAATTCAGTGCCTTCGATAGGCGCGCCATCCAATAGCGGTTGCTGACATTTGCCACAAACAGGGCTTTCTGACACGCGTTCAACCGGCACGCGATTGACACCTGAGCAAGATGGACAACGAGTATTAAATGTAGACATGGTGACTTCTCTTCTTTTTAGTCTTTTATTGTATTCATATTGTGCAATGGCGCTCACTTGAGAGCGCTTGCCTATAGTTATACTATCTGATGAAAGATAAGAAAATACAAAGGCTCGCAATGACCATCAATAAAGCTGAAGCAATCGACATTCAAGTAAATTATGCACAACCTAACTTTGCCGAAATCACGGGCTGGGGGAAATGTTTGCCTCCGGCAACGTTGACCAATGATGATTTGAGCACCTTTCTTGAAACTTCCGATGAATGGATTCAAACGCGTACGGGGATTGAGCAGCGCCGTATTAGCCATGTAGAGACGTCAGAGATGGCGACGGTTGCTGCCAAACAAGCGATTGCTTGTGCCGGTTTACAAGCAAACGATATTGATTTGATTATTATTGCCACTTGTTCGCCTGATTCATTGATCCCAAACATTGCCTCGAAAGTGTCACAAAATCTCGACATTCAAGGCGCGACAGCCTTTGATTTGAATGCTGCTTGTACCGGTTTTGTCTATGGCTTAGAAACGGCGACTCGTCTTATTCAAGCTGGTAACTACCAACATGCTTTGGTGGTGGGGGCGGAGCGTCTTTCTTTCTATATTGATTGGACTCAGCGTGACACCGCGGTTTTGTTTGGCGATGGTGCTGGCGCCGTGGTGCTGAGTAAAACGACTCAAGCGGTGGGTTTGCAACACGCGCAGCTGGGTTGTGATGCACAAGGACGTGACATTCTCGCCGTGCCTAAATTTGGTACCTCAATGGCCCGTTTCGCTGCCGACAATGGTTATTGGAGCTTTAATTTTGTCGGCAAAGAGATCTTTAAACGAGCGGTCAAAGGTATGAGCGCTGCCGCGCAGAGCGTGTTAACACGTAGCCAACTGTCGACTGACCACATTGATGTGGTGATCCCGCATCAGGCCAATATTCGCATCATACAAACATTATGTGATATTGCAGGTATCAACCAAGACAAGGCGTTCATCAATATCCAAAAATATGGCAATACGTCGGCCGCGACAGTGCCTATCGCTTTGTGTGAGGCGATGGAACAAGACAAAATCAAAGCTGGTGACAACATATTATTAGCCGCTTTTGGTGCAGGCTTAACTTGGGGGGCTGGCCATATAAAATGGGGCGAGCGTGTCACACCACTGATGCTAAGTGACGCAGCGTTGCCTGATTGTCAGCACAGTGCGCTAGAACTACTACAAAGCGCGATCGAGCATTGTAAAAACAAATCAGTATAGATAGTTACTCAGCGGTTACAGTGATAAAATTGCGCCCTAAAATGATAACGTTAGGGCGCAAATGAAGTTCCTCCACACCTCAGATTGGCACTTAGGCCGACAATTCCACAATGTGTCACTGCTTGACGATCAGCAAGCCGTACTCAATCAAATGATTGCTTATATCGAACAAAATCCGGTCGATGCTCTAGTTATCGCCGGCGATATTTACGATCGTAGCGTTCCGCCAACCGCGGCAATTGAATTGATGAATCATTTTGTAGACAAGGTGTGTGGCGAACTCTCATTGCCGATTATTCTGATCCCTGGCAATCATGATGGAGCGCAGCGTCTTGGTTTTGCCGCCAGTCAAATGAAAGGGGCTGGTCTACATATATTGGCCAACTTTAACGATATGCTCACTCCGGTGGTGATTGAAAGTGACATTGGCGAGGTCGCGTTTTACGGCATGCCTTACAACGATCCTGAACTGGTGCGTCACTACTATCAGTCTGACACCAGCGCTCAATCGCCAATCAAAGATCACGACGATGCGCATAAGCTGTTGGCAGAGCGGATTTGCCAGCAATTCAAACCTAGTCAAAAAAACGTTCTCATCAGCCACTGTTTTGTTGATGGCGCGATCGAATCTGAGTCAGAGCGACCGCTCTCTATTGGGGGTTCGGATCGCGTTAGCCATCAACATTTTGTGCCATTTGATTACGTTGCGCTGGGCCATTTGCATCAGCCACAAAAAAAAGGTGAGGAGTATATTCGCTACAGCGGCTCACTGATGAAATACAGCTTTTCTGAGCAGCACCAAGCTAAAGGTATGACCTTAGTTGAATTGGGCCAAGACGGCTTTCAGTCGGCGACTCACATTCCACTGACCGCGCCTCATCAAATGCGCATCATTGATGGTGAAATGGAAGAGATATTGCAGCAAGGCAAGACCGATCCTAACAGCCATGACTACCTGTTAGTCAGACTGCACGATAAACACGCTATTCTCGATCCGATGGAAAAGCTGCGTCAGGTTTATCCCAATGTATTGCACCTCGAAAAACCGGGGATGTTGATTGGTGTTGAACAACAGTTGGGTAAAGCGCGTTTAGCCCGAGGCGAACTGGATATGTTTAAAGACTTTTTCCTCGAAGCCAAGCAAGACACGATGACCGAAGCGCAAGAGCAAGCGGTTAGCCAAGTTATCGAACAACTGACCCGCCACAAGGATGCCTAATCAATGACACCATTAAAATTGACCATCCAAGCCTTTGGTCCTTTTGCGGGCAAAGAAGAGATTGATTTCACCAAGCTAGGTCACGCGCCGCTTTTTTTGATCAATGGCCCAACCGGTTCGGGTAAAAGCTCGATCTTAGATGCGATCTGTTTTGCTCTGTATGGTGAAACTACCGGCAGTGAACGTACTGGCGATCAAATGCGCTGTGACCATGCCGCACCAGATTTGGTCAGCGAGGTGAGCTTTGAGTTTTCGCTTGGTAACAAACAATATCGAATCGAACGTTCTCCTGATCAAATGATGCCGAAAAAACGTGGTGAGGGTCTGACGAAAAAAAGTCACACCAGCACCTTGTTTCAAATTGAGGCTGGGCAAGAGATATTACTGGCGAATAAGCCGACGCCTGTTGGCAAGGCGATCGTTGAAATTATTGGATTGGACGTCAAACAGTTCCGCCAAGTCATGGTATTACCACAAGGTAAGTTTCGTGATTTGCTGATTGCTAACTCGAAAGAGCGTGAAGTGATTTTTGGTCAGCTATTTCAAACTCATATTTATGCTTCGATTGAAAAAGCCTTGTTTGAAAAAGCGGCCCATATTCGCCGTTCTAAAGATGAATTTGATAACCAAATCAAAGGGGCTTTAGATGTGGCCTCGGTGGCGAGCGAAGAAGAGTTGAATGAGCAGCGAGTGGCATTAAAGCCGAAAATGATCGAGGCGGAGCAACAACTTGAGCTGGCAAAACACCAATTAGATAGTGCGCAGAATCAATTTAAATCCGCTTCAGAGTTAAGTGGCAAGTTTGCCAAACGCCAAGCTCTGCAGCTGGAGCAACAACAACATCTTGCCAAGCAGCCAGAGATGGATCAGTTGATGCTACGCCGCAAACAGGCGCAACAAGCTGAGCTGTTAAGTGTGCCATATAGTCAGCAAAGCCACGCCAGCGGCAAAAATAATCATGCGCAAGGCGAAGTCATCCGCACTGAACAGCAGCTTAGTGTCGCCCAGCAGGGGCTTTCTCAAGCTCAACAGATTTTCGAGCAAGCAAGCCAAGCCGCTTTAGTCATTCCTCAATTGACGCAAAGCTTATTTAAGCTGAGCGAGATTGCTAAACGCCTACAAGAGCGGGATAAACAACAAACGAACCTGAACCAAGCAGAACGAGTCACCGCTCAACATCAGCAGCAGCTTGAGATCCATATTCAGCAAGGTGAACAACTTGCAAAGCAGCTGCAGAACCAGCAACTTGCGCTGCAAGAGGCTAAAGAGCAGCAGCTTGGCTTACCAGCAAAACAAGAAGAGTTGAAGCAAGTTACCAAGCAGATCAGTACCCATCAAGAGTTGCTGAAAACTCAACAAGCAGCGCAACAATTTCAGGCATTTTTGCACACCAAGCAGACTGAGTTTGATGAGGCGAAGCTGCGTACTGATCAGGCGCAACGTGATGCCGACCAACTAGAATATTACTGGCATAGCTCTCAAGCCGCGCAACTGGCGAAAACACTGCACTTAGGTGAGCCTTGCCCTGTGTGTGGCAGCAAAGAACATCCACAACCGGCGACGTTCGCTGAACGTGAGGTGAGCAAAGCGGAAGTTGATCAGGCTCGTCAAATTCAACAGCAATATCAACTGCAGCAAGAACAATTTGCTCAAGCACTGCAGCAGGCGCAAATGGACGTAGCAAAAGTTGAACAGGCCGTATTAGGCTGGCAAGCACAACTTGGCGATTCACCCTGCTCGGCCGAAGCGCTCAATACTCAGGCAATGGCGCTCCAGCAGCAGATTACGCAGTTGCAAGCGATAAACCTTGAGCATCTTAACCATGCTCAGGCGACAACAGAGCAACAAATTGATCACAGTAAACAGCAATATCAAAAGCTAGAGAAACAGCTTGATGATGCCAAACAACAGGCTGCGACGATACGCGGCACGCTCAATTCCCTCATGCAAGATATCGCGCCAAACGAACAAGATATCGTGGCGGTCACCAGTGAAAAGCAACGTATTGAACAACAATTAAATCAATTGCAGCAACAAGAGCGTCAAGCCAAAACGCAGTTAGATCATACGCAAACACAACAAGTTGCCGCTTACACCCAATGGCAAGAAGCAGAGAAACAAAGTGTTAATGCCACTCAAGAGTGGCAGCTCGCCCAAGATGTTTGGCGTAATGCATTAATGCAGAGTCCTTTTGATGATGAAAAAGGCTACTTGATGGCGAAACTGGAACCGCAGCAAGTAGAAGCGTTTGAGCAGACGCTTAATCAATACGCAGAACGCGCTTCAAGTTTAGAAGGGGCATTAAGTACCTTAGAGCAAGATTTAGCGGGTAGCGATTTGCCTAATATTGAATTGCTTGAGCAGCAAACAGAACAAGCAAATGGCGTTTATCAGAGCCGTTTGGATGCTAAGAGCCAGCTCCAGTCAATTCTGGCTAACCTCGATAAGGTCGCGTCGCGCCTAACTGAGCTTTATCAGCAAAATGCCGCGTTGGAAAAAGAGTATCAAGTGTTTGGTACATTAAGCGACATTGCCAACGGTCGCACCGGTTCAAAGGTGAGCTTACATCGTTTCGTGCTGGGTGTTTTGCTCGATGATGTGCTTATTCAAGCGTCACAACGTTTACGAGTGATGAGTAAGGGACGCTACGAACTGCGCCGTAAAGAAGATCGCGCGAAAGGTAATGCGGGCTCAGGGCTCGATTTGATGGTTGAGGATGGATACTCCGGTAAATGGCGTGATGTTACGACGCTGTCGGGTGGTGAGTCCTTTATGGCCGCGCTAGCTCTCGCGCTGGGTTTGTCCGATGTGGTGCAATCATACAGTGGCGGCATCAGGCTGGATACTTTGTTTATTGATGAAGGCTTTGGCAGCTTAGACCCTGAATCACTCGATTTGGCCATTCAGACATTAGTGGATTTACAGCAGGGTGGTCGTACGATTGGTTTGATCTCCCACGTTAGTGAATTAAAAGAACAAATGTCGTTAAGAGTGGATGTCGTGGCAGAGCGAAATACCAGCCATATTAAGTTGTACGGCGCAAACGTCTAAGCACAATACCCAGCGATGAGTTCGTTACTTGTCGCTGGGAACAGTTTTTTTCTGATAAATTTCTCAAATCGTCACTAATTAATTAAACTATCGATACGCAGTTGGCTCAGCCGCATTAATGAGTCAAAAATCGATATGAGAAAAATAATGAATTCGGTTCGTAAGGTATATCAGTACGCAGAACCCAACTTAACCGTTATTGGTTGGATGGGGTTATTGGGTTACCCCGCTTACTATTATGTGTGGGCACAACTCTTTCCACAAAGTTACGAATCTCTGCCACTGCGTTTGTTCTGCTCAGCACTGTTTGCAGTGATTGCTTTGCGTCATTACGTACCCAATTATCTTCAGCGTTATCTGCCGCTTTATTTTTCGATCTGTGTTCCTATCTGTTTGCCGTTTTTTTTCTCGTACATGATGTTTAAGAACGATTGGTCTACTGTGTGGGTGATGTCCTTTATGGCAGCAATCCTCATTCATGTATTACTGGTTTACCGAACGATACTCATGTTGCTGCAAACTTGTACGGCGATTTGCGCCTCACTGCTGCTGGTCTATGGCGCCAATATTGATGTTATTGCCAATCACGTCGTATGGCCTTACGTACCGATCTTTGCTTTTACCTATACCTTTGGCAACGTGTTCTACCTGCGCAGCCAAACTGAATATCAAAGTCAGGTTTCTCTAGCAAAATCTTTTGGTGCAGGCATTGCCCATGAAATGAGGAATCCGTTAAGCGCAATTAAGGCTTCGTTAGATGTATTGGAATCACTATTGCCAAAACAAGCGGCTGATAAAAATGGGCCCAATACCCTGAAATTTGACCAACAATCGTTAGTTTTGGCGACGGAAGTGATTAATGATGCCAATGAAGCGATTCGCAGTGGTACGGAAACCATCGATCTGTTGCTCACCTCGATAGATCAGAACCGGATTGCCAATGCGACATATCGCAAGCATTCAATGCGTGAAGTGGTTGAAAAAGCATTAGCCAGTTTCTCCTATCCAAGTAAAGTGGACAAAAATTGCGTATCGATTTCGCTCGAGCAAGATTTCTTCTTTTTTGGCAGTGATACGCTACTTAAATACACCTTGTACAATTTGCTTAAAAACGCGTTTTACTACGGTATACGTGACAATTTCACTATCTCAATCGAGCTTAAGCGATGCAACGGCGTCAATCTCTTAGTTGTGCATGATAATGGTGTTGGTATGAGTGCCGATGTGCGTAAGCATATCTTTGAAGATTTCTATACGCATGGCAAAGCAGGGGGACATGGGTTAGGTCTGCCGTTCTGTTTTAAGGTGGTCAAAGCGATGGGAGGGGAGATCCGCTGCCGTTCTGAGCTTAATGCCTATACCGAATTTACTCTCTCACTGCCGCCTTATAGCTCTGTCGCGGTTAATAAAATCAAACTGGATATGATGAAGGCTAAGTCCGTGCTCTATATTGGCGCGTCGAGCGTACTCAAGAGAACCTTGGACGAAAGCGCGTTTTATCAAGGCTTTAAGTTGACATTTAAGACCCTTGAGAAAGCGCTTGAATGCGAAGAGTACGAGTTTGAGTATGATGTGATCATGGTGGATATTGACAAAAAACTGGTCAAACAAACTTGCCTTGAAGCTCTGGAGATGAAATTCAGCTTTACTCAAGCGCGAATCGTGTACTTGTATGATAAAAACTCAGTTTATAGCTATAACATTGAACGTAGCGTAGAGTTTTATCCGGTTGAAAAACGTCAACTATTAACTCAATGTGTTCAAGTGATGGACCAGTTGTGTTTTGAATCGCCACAAACCAGTCGCAAGTTAGATCAACATGAGCAAAGTTACCGCGGTAAAACATTGCTGATTGCAGATGATAACCAATCTTTTAGAGCCTACACCGCAATCTTGATGCAGCAATATGGGTTCCATGTCTTGCAAGCGCAAAATGGGCAAGAGGTATTGAACTTGTTAACCCAAGTGCCGGTTGATTTGATTGTGATGGACATCGAAATGCCCATTTTGGATGGTGTTGCCGCCGCAAGAGCGATTCGAGCCAAAGAAAGCGCATATGCGATGACGCCGATCATCGGTTATACCGGTGATTCATCCCACAGCATGGCGGAGCGAATCCGATCGGCGGGCATTAATGATTATCTGGTTAAGCCTGCCAACAGTGAGCGATTGCTAAAAAAAGTCTCTCACTGGCTCTAGCTACCGGTATTACGATTTTAGATCTTGGCGGCGAAACCCTTCAGGAAAGTACATTTTGACATAACCGATTGATACCCAAATGACTAATAGAGTGGCAATCGATAGTTCAAATAAACCAAAATCATGCAGCCAGTGCCAGCGCGGATGATATTGCTCAAAAAAGGTGGTTAAGCGATGCATTGCGACCGCGCTGATCACGGATGGGAAGGTGACTGCAGCAATGGACGGCTGGAACTTCAACCGCATCAAACGTAAATAACAAAGATAAATCATTAACGTCATGGTGATTGCAATTCCTGCCAGAGCGCCAGTAAGAATTGGATCGGGTTGTTGGAAATTAACCAGATAAGTCGCCAAAGTCAGATTGATCGGCGCCGCCATGATCGCAAGGGTTGGGCGAGCTCGACGCGGCAACATGCCTTCAAACACCAAGCGATAAAGCACCAGTGGCAGCATGAAGAAGTAAATCGTAATACAAATGTTGACCAAGGTTTCAGAGAAAAGCGTATGGCCAAATTGGGTGCCAGCCAGTGAGCTACTGATAAGCCCGACGGGATACAAAAACCAACTCGGTACAATGTTGGACATTTTGAAATTGGTTAACTGGAAAGCAAAAAACAGCACCATCATGGTGACATGCAACAGTAACGCTGCGAACCAGATGGGGTAGGCGATGATAGGCGAAATCACGGCCAAATAGTCACAAAGGATCAGTAACGCCATACTCATTGGCGCCATTAAGCTGCCACTGAGAGGGTGGCGCAGATCGGCAATAAAGATCTTTGGATGGGAGAAATACTTGATTAATACCGGCGCAAGTAATAACGCGCCCAAGCCCGCCAGATAAGGTCGAATAACTTCGCCAATTTCAGGGATATAGAGTGCCCAAGCATGACCAAGGCCAATCATACCAAGAGCCAACGCTGCCTGAGAAGGGGGAACGTTTTGAAATTGTGTCAGCCTTCTCCAGTTCAAGCCGAACTCCTAACTAATTGACCATAAATGCGCAAATGATGCTTAAGGGGTTTCCCTTTAAGAGGCGCAGATAATATCAAGCTCGGCGGTGACGATGCAATTATCAATTACCATCGCGTGGTAAGTCTTCTTGTCGTAACTTCTCATTTTTCACTGTACGGTGGAGCAATTGGCTGTAAATCGGCTGTCCTCCCAGCATTTGCGCGAAAATAACCGCACCTAAGCTGGTAATAATGAGTGGTAGAATCAAGTAGTAGTTATTGGTCATTTCAATTACCAATAAAATACCGGTAATGGGTGCTCGTACTGTACCGGCAAATAGTGCGCCCATCCCCGCGATGGCAAACATGCCAGGGGTGATGGGCAGTTCAGGAAACAGATGCTGCGCGGCAATACCAAAGGCGTAACCAAATAAAGTCCCTAATGCCAACATTGGAGCGAAAATGCCTCCCGGCGCACCTGAGCCAAAACAGAGTAAGGTGGTGACAATCCGACCAACAAACAACATCAATAACAAACCTGCACTGTAGTCGCCATTGGTGATATCGGGGATCAACGCGATGCCACCGCCGGTTAGCTCAGGCATATAGAGCAGCATCAAGCCAAAGCAGCCACCGAGTAAAGAACCGGTGATCAGATAACGTTTACGATCGTTTTGGTGCAAGCGGACAAAGGTGTCTTGTGAGAACGTCACTAGGCGATTGAACACAACACCGAAAATGCCAAATAACGCGCCCAAGACCAAAAACAGCCATAAGGTGTTGAGCTCAGGAGATTGGTATTGCGGCATGGTGATCACCGCGCTTTGGCCGTTGATGTAACGAAAAACGATGTTGGCGGATACCGCAGAAATGATTACCGCGCGAATCGAGATTAACGAATAACGAAATTGCGGGCGCATCTCTTCGACCACAAACATGATCCCGGCCAGAGGGGCATTAAATGCTGCTGCCAAGCCGCCAGCGGCGCCGGAAGCAAGCAAAGAGTGGCGAGTATCATCATTTTTGACGCGGAAAATATCCGTTACCATACGCCCAATCGCGCCCCCCATTTGCACCGTTGGCCCTTCACGACCCAGCACCATGCCGGAGCCTAGTGCGCCCATGCCGCCAAAGAATTTCACTGGAAGAACCCGCCACCAACGAACTGGGCGAATACCATCCATTGCTCCTTCAATTTCAGGAATCCCAGAACCCGCAGCTTCAGGGGCAAAGCGGTGAACCAAAAAGTAACCAACAAAGGCTAATGCGGCACTAATAAGAAAAGCGGCGAGCCATAAAGGCAGCGCACTGCCAATTTCGGTTTTTAACCACTCTGTACGTGTTTCAGAAACAAACTGTACGGCATGTTCAAAGTAAGTACCTACCAACCCAGCAAGGACTCCAACCACCAATGACATCAACAACACCGGGATCGGCGTGGTGTCTTTCGAGAGAAACTGGTTAATCGCATCTTTAGGCATTTTGGCTAGAAACGATTGCTTAATTTTCTCTCTTTTAGTCATGGAATTTCTTACCTCTTCGCTAGGTGGAACGTAAAATACTCTTGAATTGGATGCTAAAATTATACGCCCTTACATCTCTAACTATAGCGATAAGAATGCAATATTGATTTCCATATTTGAATTTTTGTCTGCCATAGCTATTAATGTGCTTGGTTGCGTATTTGATGGGGTTTTTAGCTATAAATCACATTTTGAAACTTGCGCTTTCGCTAAATTGAGCCATATTTAAGGTGTAAGGCAATGTGAACCAATTCGCATGGAGGAATAAATGCCTTACCTACAATTTGGATGGAATCAACAAATCATTTCTATAGCCTCGTTTAATATCAGAATGCATCTATAGACACTCTGATTCGCAAACTCACGATTGAGTAACGAGGGATAAGGCGCACTTACGGTGCGCCTTTTGTCGTTTATCACTCCGAGTCGCCGCGAGTTTAGCCACTAGAGAGGCTGCCACTCTTCGTCAGTTAAGGGTATAATTTCCCGACTATCAGTTCGGAGAATCGCAATGACATTACGAGTGCCAACCAATATCATCACTGGCTTTCTAGGGGTTGGTAAAACCACTACTATCTTGAACCTACTGAAAAATAAACCTGAAAACGAAAAGTGGGCCGTATTGGTTAATGAGTTCGGTGAAATTGGTATTGATGGCGCGCTATTGACTGACCAAGGTGCACTGATCAAAGAAGTACCAGGTGGATGTATGTGCTGTACTGCGGGTGTACCAATGTCGGTCGGTATCAACGCGGTCTTACGCCAAAAGCCAGATCGCTTGATCATTGAGCCAACGGGACTTGGTCATCCTAAGCAAGTTGTCGCAACGCTGACTTCCGAGCAGTATCAAAATTACGTTGACCTGAAAGCAACCATCGCTTTAGTTGACCCGCGTAATTTACTGATTGCAAAGTACACCTCGAATCAAAACTTCAATGATCAGTTAGACAGTGCGGATGTGGTGGTCGGCAACAAAGTGGATTTGTGCACGGTGGCCGATATCGATGCATTTAACGATTGGGTTACTAACCAATCGCCGGCAAAAATTTTCAGCAAGCTGGTTAAGCAAGGTGACTTGCCATTAGAAGTGTTGGATATTGAACGCGTACATGGCAGTGCATCCAGCCATATAGAGCACCACCACCATGATCACGCCAGCCAAGAGCCGCAATTTGAATTGCCACCGGGCGAAGCATTTATCCGCCGTGAAAACAAAGGGCAGGGCTACTTTAGTTGTGGTTGGTTATTTGGCGCTGAATATGAATTTGATTTTGATTTGTTATTTTCAATGTTGTCGGATCTAACCGCAGAGCGCATCAAAGCAGTAGTGAATACAGACCAAGGCACTTATGCGTTTAATGTTGCCAATGGGGTTGTCTCGGTTAACCAGATGAGCTTGTCAGGTTTTGAATCACGCCTTGAAGTGATTGATTCACAGCTCATGCCTTGGGATCAGCTAGAAACTATTTTGCTGAAATTGTGCGGCATTACACCATCTGATTGCGACAAATAGCGTCGGGCTATTTTGCCTAGATAAAAAGAAAGGGTGACGTGAGGTCACCCTTTTGCTTATTCAGAGATCGCGACGCTATCTCGCGAGAATCATCAATTAACGTTTGTTTTTTAAGTAACGCTTACGACGCTCTTCTTTCTTCTTAATTTTTTCTTCAAGCTTACGCGCTGTCTCAATCTCAACTTGCACCAGCTCTTCGGTGATCATCTCTGGGCGTTCAAGAGTGATTTGGCCAAGAGTACCGCCACGCAGTTCATGCAGCAGAATTTCAGAGGCTTTGTGTAAATCAACACGACCACCAGAGCGCAGAGCTCCGCGGCGACGGCCAATCTCTTCCATTAGCTCAACATCGCTTTCAGGCAACTCTTCGATCTGGTAACGCTCTTTAAGTCTTTCTGGATACGCTTGTGCTAGGTATTCCACAGTGTAGAAAGCCACTTCATCATATTCCATTGCCGTATCTTTTACAGCACCTGTTGCCGCGAGGCGGAAACCACTGTGTGGGTTCTCTACTTTCGGCCACAAGATTCCCGGAGTATCAGACAAAACCACGCCATTTTGCAGGTTGATACGTTGCTGACGACGTGTCACTGCCGGTTGGTTACCTGTAATGGCGATAGTACGGCCTGCAAGGGAGTTAATGATGGTCGATTTACCCACGTTAGGAATGCCCATGATCATGGTGCGAATGTTTTTACCAATCTCTTCACGATGGGGCGCCATTTTACGGCACAATTCGAGAATCTTTTGCACTTCTTGCGGCTGTGACGTAGTGATCGCCATCGCTTTCACGTTTTGTTCTTTTTCCAAATGCTCAATCCAAAGTTGAGTCATTTCAGGATCAGCAAGATCGCGCTTGTTCAGTACCTTAATCACTGGTTTTTCGCCCCGTAGCTCGGAGATCATTGGGTTTTCGCTACTAAACGGAATACGAGCATCGAGCACTTCGATGATGACATCGATTTGAGGGATCGCTTCTGCAATCTCCTTCTGTGCTTTGTGCATATGGCCAGGGAACCATTGAATAGACATGAAAATAACCTTGTTTTCTGATTTTGAGCTAATTGTAAGGGGAAATAGCACAGAGTAAAGGATTGAGTCAGTAAAGATCACGAATCTCACCTTAAATCCACAAACCTCGGTGATTGATTCAACTTTGATGTCTAGGGAGAGGGGGGCGAAGTCAGCGCAGACTAATGCTACTGATTGAGTTCATAGCGTGTTATTCATAGGGTTAAAATTTTAGATTAATATAGGATTAACCGATTGAACTAATAGGTATTTACAATTAAACAAACAATTCGAATAAATATATAGTCTTTGAGGGCAGAAAAGAGCTTTTGTATATCCATTGATTAAGTCGATTAATGGATAGCACGCATTGGAGATCAACCATGCAGATGTCAAAAAGCTTTTTATTAATTACAGTTGGTATTGCCAGTACCTCTCTACAAGCTCAAACGCTAACAAGAGATAATGGCGCACCAGTCGGCGATAATCAAAATTCAATTACCGCAGGTGAAAACGGCAGTGTCTTACTGCAAGATGTCCACCTGATTCAAAAGTTACAACGTTTTGCCAGAGAACGTATTCCTGAACGCGTCGTTCATGCCAGAGGTACCGGAGCACATGGTGAATTTGTAGCATCGGATAACTTTAGTGATTTTACGCTATCTGATCCTTTTTCAAATAAAGGGAAGGTTACCCCAGTATTTGTTCGCTTTTCAACGGTTATTCATTCCCAAGGGTCACCAGAAACACTTCGTGATCCACGAGGTTTTGCTACTAAATTTTATACTGAACAAGGTAACTGGGATTTAGTCGGTAATAATCTACCTGTATTCTTTATTCGTGATGCAATTAAATTTCCGGATATGGTTCACTCATTGAAGCCATCACCCGTTACAAATGTTCAAGATCCAAACCGATTTTTTGACTTTTTCAGCAATGAACCAAGTGCGACAAACATGCTAACTTGGGTTTACAGCAATTTAGGTACGCCGGCAAGTTATCGAACAATGGATGGCTTTGGTGTTCATGCCTATAAGTGGGTAAATAAACAGGGTGATGTCAATTACGTTAAATTCCAATGGAAGAGTCAACAAGGGATTGAGAATTTACGTCCAAAGGATGTTAGTGAGATGCAGAGTAAAGACTTTAATCATCTAACTAACGACTTGTATGCTGAAATTGGGCGAGGAAACTTCCCTAAGTGGGATCTTTACGTAAAACTGCTGACACCTGAAAGCTTAAGTAAGCTTGATTATAATGGGTTGGATGCTACGAAAATATGGTTGAATGTGCCGGACCGAAAAGTAGGGACGATGACGCTGAACCGCCTCCCTGAAAATTTCTTTTTAGACACAGAACAAGCGGCATTTGCGCCTTCTAATCTTATACCAGGTATAGAGCCATCAGAAGATCGTTTGCTTCAAGGAAGATTGTTCGCCTATGCGGATACTCAATTATATCGTCTAGGTGTGAATTTATTCCAACTTCCAATAAACAAATCGTTAAATCAAGTTGTCAATCACAATCAGAATGGAATGAGTAATAATGAGGTTACGCAAAGCGGTGATGTCAACTATGAGCCAAGTTTACTGTTAAAACTCGGTCAGGATAACCAATCTAAAGCTGTACAAACCAAGTTGTTTGGAACTACCCAGCAAAAAGCGATCACTAACCCACGCAATTTCTATCAAGCTGGTGTTCAATATCGTGCCATGAACGAACGAGATAAAAAGGATTTAATAGAAAATCTTGCTGGTGACTTAAATAAAGTAATGGATAAGGACATCCAAACAACGATGGTGAGTTATTTTTATCGTGCAGACAAGGAATACGGAACACGTTTAGCAAAAGCGACAAATACTGCTCTCTCATTAGTAGAAAAGAAAGCGGCTATGTAATTTGCAAGTTTTGGCCTACAGAAGGATTTAACTGCTCTTTTCTGCCCGAAAATCAGACCTTCTGTAGGCCATTTTAGCAGTTATTAAAAGAGAATAAATAAATGAAAAAAATAACTAAGATTAGTTCGTTTATCTTTTTACTTAGTATGTATTTGGTTTTAATGGCTTCTGAACAAAAGTTCGAAGAAGAATATCAAGCAATTGTAGAGCTGTATTTCGATGCGGCACGGATAGGAAACAATGAAGTGATCGATATGTTTTTATCTGAAGGGTTTCCAGTCGACCAACGTAATCAACAGAGTTACACCGCATTAATGGTAGCGGCATATCAGGGAAACCAAGAAACGGTTAGATTGTTACTTGCTTCCGGTTCTAATCCGTGCTTACAAGATAAACGAGGAAATACGGCTTTGATGGGGGCATTGATTAAAAGAGAAATAAGCATTGCGAAGGATTTGTATGTATCTGAATGTTCTAGCGAGATCAGAAACAAAGCGGGCTTGAATTTACATGAGTTCGCAAAAATATTTGGTCAAAGTGATGTGTTAAAAGATTTAGCAAAAAAGTAATATCAGCTAGGCCTGTCTATACTTTTTATAGACAGGCTTAAATAATGGTTAGATCAATTTTGCATCACAGCTTTCGTTAATGGATTCTGCGATTAAGACAGATAGGAACGCAAATCGTCGTCTGTCGAGTATTTTAGCTATTATTTTTTTCTTACCACTTAAACCGAAGTGCTTAGAATAAACTTTTATTTCAATTATTTCACTCTTTTCAAATTTGTAAACATTTTCCTTGAGTAAGTGTTTAGCTTCCTTTTTTATTAAACCCAGTTCTAGCAATTTATTAATTATAACTGTATCTAATTTGTTCTGATTTGTCATGTTCATTCTTCTTAGGCGAAATTTTTTTATTGTA
>NZ_AFWF01000186.1 GCF_000222605.1 Vibrio ichthyoenteri ATCC 700023
TTAAGTTGTTGGATCATGTATCGAGTCGTTGCTACCGCGTTTGCGGTGATTTTTCTAACCCATGCTTTGCTATAACGTGACCACTTAAAACCGTTTGATTTTAGAACCTTGCGCACCTCTTCACTAGGGATAGCATCAAAGGTTACTTTTATGCGCCCGTCTTCCTCATACAATGACCAGCTAACCGAATCAATACAACCTTGCTCACTTAATGCCGCCTGATTGTGTAGCGCTTCTAATTCCTCGATGCGCTGCTTGGTGGTGCGAATGGTCGCGCTATTGTTGGTTAACTTGTAGCTTGGATAACCTTCACGGCCGCAAAAATCCCCTTC
>NZ_AFWF01000185.1 GCF_000222605.1 Vibrio ichthyoenteri ATCC 700023
CCTTCCTCACGACTGAAAGTGCTTTACAACCCGAAGGCCTTCTTCACACACGCGGCATGGCTGCATCAGGCTTGCGCCCATTGTGCAATATTCCCCACTGCTGCCTCCCGTAGGAGTCTGGACCGTGTCTCAGTTCCAGTGTGGCTGATCATCCTCTCAGACCAGCTAGGGATCGTCGCCTTGGTGAGCCATTACCTCACCAACTAGCTAATCCCACCTGGGCTAATCTTGACGCGAGAGGTCCGAAGATCCCCCTCTTTGGCCCGTAGGCATTATGCGGTATTAGCCATCGTTTCCAATAGTTATCCCCCACATCAAGGCATATTCCCAGGCATTACTCACCCGTCCGCCGCTCGTCATCTTCAAAAGCAAGCTTTTGAAATGTTACCGCTCGACTTGCATGTGTTAGGCCTGCCGCCAGCGTTCAATCTGAGCCATGATCAAACTCTTCAATTTAAGATTTTGTCGGCTCAATGAATACTGACTTCAAAA
>NZ_AFWF01000184.1 GCF_000222605.1 Vibrio ichthyoenteri ATCC 700023
TACTAATCATAACGAATTGTTGGAGAGACGCCGAATGAGCATGCATGAATCACGGCGCCTTGGAATAGCTGCCTAGTATTAGTGCATCTAAAAATCGGCAATTAGCTGAAAAAAGCACCAGCAAGCTAATCATTAAGGGGTTTATCCACCCAATTCCAAATCAACCATGCCTCAAATAACCATTAAACATCGAAATTCTACTTGATGGTAAGGATTGAAATTCCTAACC
>NZ_AFWF01000183.1 GCF_000222605.1 Vibrio ichthyoenteri ATCC 700023
GTAGCAAAATAAGCGAATTGAGGACGCAAAATAAAATTCGCAGGATTCTATCACCATGGCAAACGATTTCAATCTGTACTAGATCAAATGTTGATACATTAACCATTAAATAAATCTTCCATTTATCAATAGTATGGAGTAACCCTAAAAAAGATGTTGGATATTGTGAGTGGAACAGCTTGAAATGTGCGCAGTGCTTGTAGTGTAAATAGACCGCAATTTGACGGTATGCTGGTTGCTCCGGTTTCGGAAGTTGCTTATTATCGACCTTTGAGCTGCTGTAACTGATTCTAGGAAAATTATGCGTCGTTTAGTTTTATTCGCATTGGGACTGATAGGCTTTCCCGCAATGGCATTAACCAATGTCGATTTATACCATACTGAAGTCGTGCTGGATCAGAGTGTCGAAAAGCCAGACTCACAAGCTCGAATTGAAGGCATGAAGGAGATTGTTGTTCGTGCATCGGGTGATCAAGAAGCGATCAACAACCCTGTGGTACAAAAAGCATTGCGACAAAATGCGCAATATTTGGCACAAATTAGCCAAGGGCAAATCGCTGGTCAATCCACGGTAAAAATGTTGTTCAGTGCACCACATATTAACGCGCTTTTGAGCCAAGCTCAGCTACCAATTTGGCCAGCACAACGTGCCAATGTATTGGTATGGTTGGTGGAAGAAAGCCAGTCAGAACGCAGTATTGCATGGGAACATTCAGATTCAACATTGCTTGCCCAAATGAAGCAGGAAGCACAAAGTCGTGGCTTGCCACTGACTGTTCCCGTCGGTGATTTTGATGATGTCACCGGCATTACGATTTCTGATCTGTGGGGTGGATTTGCTCAGCCAGTGGGTCAGTCAAGCCAACGCTACCCAGCCGATGCGGTGTTAGTGGTTCGTGCTCAGGGAGATAGCTTGCGCTGGACGCTCTATGATCAAGCGCCAAAAACAATTGGTGTTACGCGCCAAGCGCCATTGAGTGGCAGCAATAGTGGTGTCGATGCTGCGGATAAGATGATTAATCAAATCAGTGACTATTTCGCCAAGCAAGGCGGCGTAGTGGTGGCGAGTGAATCATCAGAAGCGGTTAAAGTTCGCTTTACTTCATTGGATAACGCAATTGATTTCTTTGTTCTTGAACGTAAATTGCAACAGTTAAGTTCTGTGGCGTCGCTGGATATTCTAAAAATCCAAGGTAAAGAAGTGACGTTCTTGGCGCACCTACTGACTTCACCTCAAGAGTTTGAGCAGGAAGTTTCTCGTATCCGTGAAGCGATTCCGCTCCCCGCGATTGTTGAGCCGATTTTGCCGGCAGTGGTCACTGAGGCGACCAATGTGGTGTCAGCAACGGATGTTAACTCTGTTGAAGGTGTGGTGACAGAACAAGCGATGACGGCTGAGCAAGCGTTACCTGTATTGATTGAGCAAGTCTCTCCTGCAGTACCGCCTGAGCCTATTTTAATGTTTGAATGGCAAGGCGGTCACTATGTTGCGCCGGTTCCAGTTGAAGAGCCGCAAGAGGCGCTGGATGTTCCGTTAGAAACTCAAGCACTTGATAACGTATAGACAAGAAAAGATAAGAAAAAGGCTTCGCATTGCGAAGCCTTTTTTATTTAACGCCAATCCACGCTATTCAAATTTCGATTTTTCTTGTTTTTCTACTTCTGACAACCGTTTTAATTTCAAACCGAGTTCTTTACCTCGACTGCGAGCGTAAAGAATATTGCCAACAAATGCGGTGCTGGTAAGCAGTAGTTCAACCAGTGCTAACCAACGCTCTCCACCATCAAGGTAGAGTAAGGTTAGCGCGTGGAGAAAGTAGAGCATCAAGACAAAGTTAGCCCATGCATGGGTATAGGGTTTGCCCGCTAAAATGCCCGGTAAGGGAAGCAGCAAAGGGATACACCAAGCGATGGCAAGTGTCGTGCTATTGATGTGTGGGTGTGGGGATAGGAATATTTGCCAAATAGCCACCCAAGCGAGTAAGCCCAAATTGGCAGATAATGCCAATAAGCGAAATGCTTTGGTGCTCGGTTGCATGTCCTTTAGTAAGTTATCGGTTTGAGGGTCTGCTTGAGCATCAGACATAATCACTCCTTGATCAATTTTAATGCGGTTTTGGCGAGTCGTTTGCCAAGCTGCTGTGCCAGTTCACTTTCATCTTTAGTCAGAGCTGAATCATGACCGGCATGACTGGCCCCATAGGGGGTTCCACCGCTTTGGGTCGTATGTAATTGAGGCTCAGAGTAGGGAATACCCATCACCAACATGCCATGATGAAACAGCGGCAGCTTCATGCTTTGCAAAGTGGTCTCTTGGCCGCCGTGTAAACTGGAAGAAGAAGTAAAAACGCAGGCGGGTTTGTCAATCAAGTCACCACTTATCCATAACGGTGTGGTTTGATCCCAAAAATGTTTCAGTGGCGCAGCCATATTGCCAAACCATACGGGGCTGCCCATTGCCAAGCCATCACAATGCTTCAACTCTTCCAATGTCACTATGGGATCGTGGCTAACTGGGTTCGCCGGGCTGATCTCTTCTACGGTGCGCAAGAGAGCTTCGCAATGAGGAATCGATTCGATTCCTCTTGCGATCTGCCGTGCTAATGCTTTTGTGGCACCGTGGCGACTGTAGTAAAGCACGATCAGACGACAACTCATAAAATAGCTAATACCTGCTCAGGTGGACGGCCATGCTTGGCTTTGCCATTGGCAACAACAATGGGACGCTCAATCAGTTTAGGGTGCTCAGCCATGGCGCTAAAGAGTTGTTCATCACTGGCGTCAGTCAGAGCCAACTCTTTGTATATGTCTTCTTTGATGCGCATCATTGCACGCACTTCGCTTAATTCCAATTGAGTGTAAAGTGTCTTTAGATCTTCAACACTCAGTGGCGTCTCAAGATATTTAATCACTTGTGGTTGAACGTTATTTTGTTCTAACAACTCTAAGGTTTGACGGCTTTTTGAGCAGCGAGGGTTGTGATAAATCACGACTGACATAAATTTCTCCGATTTATTGTAATGCCATGAAACGGTCACGTTGAATCATCAGTTGATCGATACGTGCGTCATATCTGGCTTGTTTTAAACTGCCAAGTTCAGCCAGTTGACTGGCTTGAGTATAATATTGAATCGCCTTATTCCAATTGGCTTTGAGAGCCAAAATCTCTGCGCGAGCTGCGAGCTCTTCATCACTTTTAGCCAGTTTGGTATAAGCTTCTGAGAGCAGGTGCCAGCCATTGACGTCATTCGGATTCTCATGGCTGTAACGCTGCAATACTCGCACCGCTTGTTCTGTTTGGTCTTGCGCTAATAACGTGTTGGCATAGTTGATCATTAACACCGGGTTACTGGGCGCTGATTTTAAGGCTTTGCTGAGCATTTCAGACGCTTTTTCTGGCTTTTTCAGGCCAATATAGAGATCTGCCAATGCATCGAGATAGAAGTGGTTATTTCTATCTTGTTGATACAGCGCGAGGAGAATCGGTTCTGCTTGATCAAATTTACGTTCATCAAGCAGTACTAATGCTCGGCCGTATTGAAAGGTGGCTTTAATTTCTGGGGATGATTTCTTTTCAGTTCGATTGAACCAATCAAGAGCCGCTTCGGATTTGATATTGGCATAGCGCGCCACAATGCGAGCTTTGGCCAAATGGTAGTCAAATGACTCCGGAACACGGATCAGCGGATAATTTTGTGCTCTTAAGCGAGTATCGGTCACGCGATCTTGTGGCAAAGGGTGAGTCAACAACATCGGTGGTGGGGTACTTGCGTAGCGGTATTCGTCGGCAAGACGACCAAAAAAGGTTGGCATGGCACTAACGTCAAATCCAGCTTTAGACAGTGTCGCAATACCAAATCGGTCGGCTTCTTTTTCATTGCTACGAGTGTAGTTAATCTGCCCTTGCATGTTACCTGCAGTGGCTGCCGTCAGGGCGGCAATGCCGGCTTCAGGGGCGGCAATGGCTAGCAGTAATGAACCGGCCAATGCGGCGATGGTTGCCGGCGTTCGACGAGCTTGATCTTCCATACTACGGGCAAGGTGGCGTTGGGTGACGTGTGCAATTTCATGCGCCATTACCGAGGCTAATTCACTTTCATTTTGCGCATGCAAAAACAAACCTGAGTGGATCGCTACGTAGCCACCAAAAAAGGCAAATGCGTTTATATTGCGATCACGGATCATAAAGAAGGTAAATGGTGTTTTGACGTCATCAGCATTGGCGACTAAGCGGTGGCCCAATGAATCAATATACTCGTTCAATACGGGATCATTGATGATGGGCGCTCGATTACGCAGCATGCGCATATAAGCATCACCGTATTGGTTTTCTTGATCGATGGTTAGAGTACCACTTGCAGCAGTACCTATATCCGGCAGGTCTAGGCTGTTGGCCATCACAGAATGAGCAGGTAAGGCCAGTGTGATAGCCGCAGTAAGGGCGAGCAATGATCGCGTACGTTTAAACATGTTAGACAGGTAATATTCCCTTTAAATGACTGACGTTTACTGGCATTAACCAGAATAGAATCATATCGACAATGCTATAGACACTTTATTGTTGTGAGGGTTTCAAAGCAAATAAAGTTATCTGATATTTCCGCCTTATCACGCGAAGTGGCAAGAATTTGGGAGCCAAGGGAGTCTCGGCGAGCAATTTCATGCTGTTAAGTATACAATGTCTGCAATATAACTGATTATTTTTACGAGGAATGACGTTGTCGAATTTAGATTTACGCGATCAGCGTTGCCCTCTCGCTTTATTGCTTGCTAAGCGTCATGTTGTCGAAATGATGGCAGGTGAAACATGTACGATTCTCGTGCAAGACTCCAGTTCAAAGTCAGATATTATCCGCTTTCTTAGCCAACACCAGTTCGAAATTGAGTGTGTTGAGCTTTGTAACTATTACTCTTTAAACGTGATGAAAGGAACCTAGTTAGATGTTAGAAATGGTGAGTCGTTGGTATAAACGACGCTTTTCCGATCCACACGCCGTTAGCTTAGTCGCGATTCTATTTTTTGGCTTTATTACAATCTATTTCTTCGGCAACCTTATCGCACCACTATTGGTGGCGATAGTGCTTGCTTACTTACTTGAGTGGCCCGTTGCACGCTTATCCCGTCTCGGTATTCCGCGAACGTTAGCGGTAGTATTGGTGATCGTGTCATTTTTTGCGTTAGCGATTATTGCTATTTTTGGCTTGGTGCCGACCATTTGGCAGCAAGTAGGCAACCTGATTAACGATATTCCTAATATGTATGCTGGTCTGCAAAAAGTAATTGCTGAATTGCCAGTGAAATATCCAGAGTTAGCCAACTTTCAGATCGTTGAATCCTTGGTGACCAATGCCAAAAACCAAGTGATCAGCGTCGGTGAAACGGTAGTCAAAGGCTCATTGGCTTCGCTAGTCAGCATTGCGACTTTGGCGGTTTACCTGATTTTGGTGCCATTGTTGGTGTTCTTTTTATTAAAAGACAAAGAAGAGATGATTGCGATGGCGAGTGGTATGTTGCCGCGCAATCGTAAATTGGCGACCAAAGTGTGGGATGAGATGAATGAACAAATCTCAAACTATATTCGCGGCAAGGTCATGGAAATCTTGATTGTCGGTAGCGTCAGTTATGTCACCTTTGCCATTTTGGATTTGCGTTATTCCGTTTTGCTGGCCGTTGCGGTGGGCTTCTCGGTTTTGATTCCTTATATTGGCGCGGCAGCGGTTACCGTTCCGGTCGCGATTGTTGGCTTGTTTCAATGGGGCTTAGCGCCAGAGTTTTATTATCTACTGATTGCCTATGGAATTATCCAAGCATTAGATGGCAACGTATTGGTACCTGTCCTGTTTTCTGAGGCTGTTAATCTTCACCCTGTGGCGATCATTGTCGCGGTACTTGTGTTCGGTGGTTTATGGGGATTCTGGGGAGTCTTCTTTGCTATTCCGCTAGGCACCTTGGTTAAGGCGGTGTGGAATGCGCTGCCTGGGCCCGAAGAGCAGGATGTGGCGTAGGAAAACACTGACAAAAATAGGTAGAAAAAATAAGCGGCCAATCTTTAGCGAGATTGGCTTTTTTCTATTAAATCATTTGCTTACGTGGTTTGGAATGATCGGTTGTAAGAAAATGTAAAAATAGCATTAAACTCTTTCCTTATCCTGTCGATAAAAACCTTAGAGAAGTGGTTGTCTACAGGCGAGATAGATTATGAAGTTTAGTCAGAAAATAGTGGCGGCATCTTCAGCGTTGCTACTAGTTACGGTTGTGCTGTTGTCAGTTCAGCAATCAGTATTAGTTAAGAATGAAGTTGAGAGTTTGGTTGATACGAGCTTGACTGAATTAGAACAAGGAGTAAGCACCGCCGTTAGCGCTGAAATGAACGATAAACGTGCTTTGGCTAAGTCGGTATCAGAAATGATCTAGCTTGATCCAAATAACCGTGACTATGTGTCGGACGTTCTAGAGACATCGGTAGTAAAGCAAAGTTTTATTGCGGTCGGCTTTGGTTATGAAGCGGACGGTTCTTTAGTTGAAAACGACGATGGTTGGGAAGTTGAGTCGAGCTATGAGCCACGCACTCGCCCATGGTACACCGAGGCAAAAAGCCGCGGTGAAGTTGTCGTGACCAGTCCTTACGTTGACCCTACCACCAAGAAAGTGATTATTTCAATTGGTGCGCCAGTGATGGATGCTGGTCAGTTTGTTGGCAGTCTCTTTTATGATGTTGAGTTAAATGCACTCGCAGACTTGGTTAACCAAACCAATTTATTTGATGCGGGCTACCTGTTTATTGTGACACAGGATGGCACCACTATCGCTCACCCTGATGCGCAAAGAAACGGTGATAAACTAGATAGTTACTTGCCGCAAATTAGCATCAAAGAAGGCTCACAAAAATTTGAGCGTGATGGTAAGCCTTACCTTGTACGATTAACTAAGGTGGGATCTGAAGGTTGGTATGTGGGTGCACTTGTCGATGAGTCTGTGGCATTTGCGGCCATTGATGACATGCGAAATAGCTCGATGATTTATACCGTGATTGCATTGATACTGAGTGTGCTAGTGCTGTCATTCCTTATCAAGGTATTGATGCGTCCATTAGTGGCGTTAAATTCTGCTATTCAAGACGTCGCATCGGGCCAAGGTGATTTAACTCAACGCCTAGACACCAATACTGATGAAGAGTTTGCTGAGCTGGCGAAAGGTTTCAATACCTTTACTGAAAATCTGCAGCAGCAAATGATTCAATCTAAAGCGATCAGTGCTGAAATTCTGATGGGTTCAGAACAATCGGTCGTGGGAGCTCAGCAAGCGTCAGTGGCGGTTGCAAGCCAGTTGGAAGAGCTTGAACAGCTCGCGACAGCAATGCATGAAATGTCGGTAACGGCGATGGAAGTGGCAAATAATGCCCAAGGTGCTTCAGAAGCAGTAAAAGAAGCAGAGCAGGCAAGTATTGCGGGTTCACAAGTAGTTAGCGATACCACCAGTGCAATTGGCCAGCTGTCATTGCGTGTTGATCAAGCGGTAGAAGAAGTGGCAGGGCTTGAATCGGCTACCTCTAATATTGAGACTATCTTGAAAGTGATCAACGACATTGCCGACCAAACCAATCTATTGGCTTTGAATGCGGCGATTGAAGCTGCGCGTGCAGGGGATTCTGGTCGAGGCTTTGCTGTGGTAGCAGATGAAGTTCGTACTCTTGCTCAGCGTACTCAACAATCAACGACAGAAATTCGCAGTATGATTGAGCAGCTACAAGCGGGTGCAAGCTCGGTTTCTAGTGCGATGAATGAAAGTAAATCAACGGCAGATATTGCGGTGATCCATGCCCAACAAGCGGATCAGTCACTGCAAGAGATCCGTAATATCATTCAAAGCATTACCGATATGAATATGCAGATTGCATCTGCGGCAGAAGAGCAGAGTCTGGTTGCCGAAGAAATTAACAGTAATACCGTGCGTATTAAAGACTTGTCGACACAGGTTTCTGATGCGGCGATTCAATCAAATCAAGCGATGAACGAACAGATAGGTCACGTTCGTCAGCAAGATGAGTTATTGAATAAGTTTGTGGTTTAAAGCATCGGTATCATCACAGACATACCAAATAAAAACGCCAGCGAATTAGCTGGCGTTTTATTTAGTATGTTAAG
>NZ_AFWF01000182.1 GCF_000222605.1 Vibrio ichthyoenteri ATCC 700023
CGTTTAACGTTGGGTAATCCGCATCAATATCATGGCGCATTGTGTCGGCTTCTTCACCTTGAAAATGAACGGTGATTTTAGTTTTTGCGTAACCTTGCCCACGTCCAATCTCTAACGCTTCCATGATTGATTTTTCGTTGTATTGCGCCAGCGTTAAGATCTCGCCGTCCTCGAAATGATTTGACTCACTCCAAACCACCTCTATTTTTTCGATCACTTTTTCTTCTTCAAAATCATTGAATGATTCAATGGTTGCCAGCTCAACAGGCTCAATCGTTTCTAGCTCTACGGCTTCCGCTTTGCTTTCTTCGCACTCGATAGCATCAAACGTTAAAACAATGTCATTAGAAAAATGGTAAGGACAATCTGAAAAACGCACTTTAGTTAGAACACCATCAAACACATTCATATAGATTTCTAGATCGCGGTATTCTGCCTCGTACCACTTTCAGAAAAAATCCACGTCTACGACTTTTGGCTCGTTGTTATTCCAGCAATCATCCATCCCCATAGATTGAGTTTTCAGCACGATTTTGGTCGCTACTGACAACAACAAAGCGATTTTATTTTTCGCGTTCTTGCGAAGTTTACCGGCTTTAAAGCTCTTGAGGATTTCAGATTTGGAAGAGCCTGACTGCTCCAGCGGGGATACGCTGGTCGCTTGCTGCTGATTAGTGATTGTTGAGTGGATTGCAGTTGAGTGTGTCATGGCAGTGATTCCTATGTTTAGTGAGTTTTCATCTTCGTTTTCGCCTGACTGTCCACTCCTCAAACATGGTTCTTATCTGCAAGGGCGCGAAGCGTTTATATACCCTTGCAGATAAGGAGCTGATTTGAGGATGGTTACAGGAAGACGCGAGAACGGGGGTGAACAACTCACGCATAGACATAGGATGAACGACATGGCACATGAGACGGCAAGCCGCGATTACAAGCACTTATCAGAAGAAAGTGAAATGCTTTGTGAGTACTCCGCAGGAGTGGGAATGCTCTAGCGAAGCGCGCCGCTTCAGGCGCATAGCGTAGTTGCGTTAGGGATTGTGTGGCAGGAACTTAAACGAACAGAGCCGGCTAATGCCAAGTGAAGCATGAACCTGGTATAAGCCAGCTCGTATTGAGTTAAGTTATCGACACGAGGCGAAGCCGAAAAGCCCGACCGCTTTAGCGGTAACGCCCAATGCTTAAAGCGATTAGGTAATAATCAAATGGAATTGTTGAAGAAACAAAAAGATAGAGCGTAGAGCAGAAAGGCACTAGAATGGCGCAGGGTGCTTTTGGTGATTTACCGAAAGCAATTCCAAGTTTTTGCGGACGGTAAATATCAAAAAACCCCGAAAGTTGTTTAAAACTAACGAGGTTTAGAGATGTTCTATGCAAGACAAATCTTAGCCTCTATTGAGATTCAAATCAAGGAGGCAAGAGTATGCCAAGAAATAAAACTGCCCTATTGGGCTTAACCGTTATTTGTTTAACGATTTTGTGTTTCACATGGATGGTAAGAGACTCACTTTGTGAGCTTCAATTCAGGGATGGAAACTCGGTAATTTCGGCGACACTTGCCTACGAATCGAGATAGTAGCTGAACAAGGTGGGGATTCCGAATCCCCACCTTGATTTAGTTTTGTTTGTGACGGCCATAAGCACCCATGTTTGTGTTGTGATAGTTATGACGGCGAAAAGTCCTAGACCTTTCGCCGTTATCACTGCAGGTGATAAAAAAGGTAAGGAAGCAATGGCGGCATTTCAGATCATTTTCAAAGATGTAGAAGAGAACGAGTTAAGTAAGGAAGTTGTTTTTATGAAAGGCTTACCAGCGGCTAAATGTTCAGCTAAAGCGACAGCGCCAGCAAACGCCTATAAAATCGAGATAACCGACCTGATGGGTAAAGAGTTAACACGCATCACATTAGGCCAATCCAGCAAATGGCATGACGCTATTTAGCAAGGTGCTTTTCGAGGACTTCACGCATCCGCCAGTATTCATCAAAACTCAACGGGTCAGGTGTATCGAGCACAGATTCACGGATGAATTGTTTGGCAGGTTCTAATTTGATATTTAGATATTGCTGGGTAACAAACAAGAGCTTGGAATAACTTGGCTTATTAAACACAAGCGGCTTTTTCCCTTTCACTCTGACCTCAAAGCGTTCGATGACATAATCATCCTCGCCAGCCTCAAGACAAACCCAATCGTCAAATTCCAATAGCAACACCTCAACAAGCAAATTGATGCACATCATACACCTATAGGTGATAACCCATCTAGTAGAGCGTCAATTAACCATGTGTTCGCTTGGTGATCACACGCCACATGATCGCTAGATAACTCGCTATTGTCCAAAGCGAGTTGACCATAATGAAAGAGCAGATCTCAATGAGCTACTTTCACAATACTTTGTGAGCTTACGGGAGGTTAGCTTACATAAGCATGTAAAGGTGGCTCTAGCCGAAGCAAGAGCCTGTGTTGATTAGGTATTAGATTGGTAATTCCAGGGTAAGAACTGCTGTGGCGCCGCCTTAACCTCACTTTGCATCCGCTGTATCGTATTGAAGTAATCCAGCACATTGACACCAGCTTCTGCCGATGTTGCTATCATCGTCATTATCACATCAGCTATACTCGCGCCAGCCTGTGTCTTATGGAACATCGCATTCTTGCGGTTTCTAGCAACCAGTTTCAGTGCCTGCTCCGCCCGGTTATTGTCCAGCTTCGCTCCTTCAACCCGACAGAAACCCATCAACCCTTCATAGTGTTTACTGAAGTAATTAATAGCTTTACCAAGACTGCTGTTTTCTTCAACATTACCACTTTCAAGTTCAGCCTCGCCCCAGTCTCGGATCTGCTCCATCACCGGAAGTGATAACTTATGGTGCCAGGCCAATCGTTTCTCAGCGTTTAGACCCCGCTCTCCGGCTTCATCATCTTGTCGCCAGATTTCCCCGTACCACTTTAATACCTGCTCCACCTCTTCTGGGAACTGGTGGAGAACATCTGCAAATTGCCGTCGTCCGTGACTATTGCACAGACAATGTTTTACCTCGTAATCGAGATACGGACGGTTGCTAGATAAGGCATCACTCATCAGTATTGGCGGAGCAAGGACCTTGTCTCGCTTGCTTAAAATCTCGTCAATGAACTCGCCTGCATGACCTATGTTGGTTTGATACAACACGATATTGCGCCCGTCTTTTAAGCTGGCAACTAAGCCGGAGCTGTAAACGCCACTCCGCTCCCGAGTTTTTGTACCATTTCGCTGTGGTTTTTCAATCGGGAGCTTGTCTAAGATCCTGTTACTCGTGTCATCTAGGTAGTAATGCTCTGCGTCTGCCGCAAAAACTCTTAACAAGTTATAAATTGGCTGTAGGCTATTGGCGACCAACTCGGTTTGGTCAAAGATGGTTGAGGCGGTTAGTTTAACCCCCATCAATGCCTGAGTGCTTTCCTGACGGTGGTAAGGGGCACCGGCAAAAAACTTGTGCAATGCCATTAGACTGCGAGCACTGTAACCATATTTCTGACCCGGCTCACCATCCTCAATCACCTTATCAGGCAGCTTAGCCGTAAAGTATTCTCCACAAGCATTGCAGCGCAATCGTTCCATAATATGCTGATCCGGTACGAATGGGCTTTGCCCAGTGATCCGTAACAAAGTGGCAGGTTCGTACTTATACAGCTTACCTTGCTGACATTCAGGGCAGAGTTCGCCTTTATTTAGGCTATCCAATGTATGCTGAATTACCTTCGGTTTTACTGGCGAGTTTAGTTTGGTGACTTTAGGTTTAGGGCGTTTTTGACCGCGCTTTTTGTTCTTCGTGTTTTTCTGACCAAGCAGGGTATCCATGGACTCCGATGACCTGACCATACCAACCAGCTTACGCAACTTATGCAAGGTGATATCGTTATCAGACAGACGCTCTTACAGAGCGGCCAGCGTCTTTAATGCCTTCAGCAATATCAGGCAGTCTTCCGGACTCAGCGCTAGATCGTACTCCTTCGCCTCCTGTACTCGCTGGATAAGTTCGTCTAGCTCTTCACTGTCGATATCGGTAAAGTCTTGCGCCATCTTGTTTCCTGTCGTTCGGGCTGTTTTGTTGATGGGGTTCATTATTCCACCACAGTATGATCGGTCAAATAGATCGTGAGGATCAATAATCCGATAGATAAAACTGTGCGTACAATCATAGTTTTTGCCAGCCAGAGCGACCAGTCAGCAGTGATTTCAGCTGCCTAGCGGCCAAAGGGGTCACCCCCTCCATGTGATGAAGAGGCCAGTCCTGGAAGCGGCCTTTAGTCAGACGTTTACTCATTAACCAGAAGCCAGAGCCGTCATAACATAACGCCCTTAGCATGGTTTTTCGACGGTTGGTAAACAAAAATAGAGTTCCGCTACGAGGTTCCTGTTTTAGTTGATGACGACATAGGGCTGCGAACCCGTCAATGCCACAGCGGAAATCTGCTGGTTTAATGGCAAGTAGGATCTTGGTATCCGCAGTAAGGTGAATCATCGGAGCTCTCCCGCTTCTTGTATCAGAGCTCGCAGCAAGTCAGTAGGCAGCTCTCCACTAATGCAGATCTGACTTGAATTGGGCAGGATGAGTTGTAGGTCCATATCTAACTTGTGTTGTAAATCGGGGTCAACTTGTAGCGGAACAAAATCGGGTGTTAGGTGCTTAGTCGGAAGTTGCTTGCGCCAGTCGTTGATCTGGGTAGAACAGATCCTGAGTGCTTTAGTGACCTGGCCAATCCGATACTCTTCGAGCAGTTCAAGAGCCAAGCGTCGTAGCTCATCAGGGATACTGACATGTTTATTGGTGCGGTTTTGTCGCCAGTGCTCATAGTCAGCAATAGCCTGATTTAGCTTTTCCTTGTTTTGCATGGTGCATTCCTCATGTTGGGTATGCACTCAGTAAATCAGAGCCGATTGATTAAGTTGAGCTATGCAGCCGTAAGCTCACCGTATGTTTCACCAACTTGTGCGTTGTAATTTCTTAGACTTAACCGTCCACCAAGCAACTGTTTCACCCGATACATAGCGGTTTCTGATAGGGAGCGTTTGTGATAGCCATAGCGCTCTTTCCAATGCTTGTTTGAACCATATAGCTTTTGGCAACCAACCGCTAAGTTTCTTGGATGACCTCGTTCCCAGAATGCAGCTCCCTCTCGTGGCGGCATGAGCGCAACCGCTCGTTTAATTTGAATCGCCTTATGGCAATTCCTTGTGTCATAAGCACCATCGCCTGATATATCACGGATTTTCCGACGTGTTTGTTTAAGCAAATTAGGCAGCACTTCAGCATCAGTCACCGTTGATAAACTTAACTCTGCGGCAATAATTTCATGTGTACTCGTATCTACTGCGAGGTGTAATTTTCGCCACACTCTACGTTTACCATCCGTGCCATGTTTTTTGACTTTCCATTCGCCTTCACCATAGACCTTAAGGCCTGTTGCATCGATAGCAAGGTGCTGAATCGGTCCTTTGGTTTTCGTTTTGAAACTCACATTAACGTCTTTGGCTCGACGACTGATACAACTGTAGTGTGGGCAGCGCAGTGGAAGTTGAGCAAGTCGAAATACAGAGTCCATAAACCCTTGTGCAGCACGAAGTGGCATTGAAAAAATACGCTTTACCATCAAAGCGGTTGTGATGGCTAAATCACTGAAAATACGAGGTCTCCCGCGCTTGTTTTGTTTGCCTTGTTTCCACTCTCTTATCGCTTCCTCGTCAATCCAAAACGTCAGAGAGCCGCGGTTAATGAGAGCTTGATTGTATTGCTTCCAGTTGTATGTTTTGTAACGAGGTTTCGACATGAGACTACAGTCTTGGATGAATGTAGCCGATCAGATCGTAAGCTTTGGATTTGGTTCCATCGATTTACGCAACAAAGCCGAAACAAAGCCCAACAAAGCCATCCGCCATAGCCCATCAAGCCTATATCGTCACAATAAATCACTTTTTTTTTTGATGATGATGATTTATTTTGCTGTTCTTAAATTTATAAAATAAGAATTATGAGAACGGAAAGTTTTAATCAAGCAGGGAAAATTAATCAAACAAATCATCATAAATATGATTACAATCCTAACTCTGTGTTAGAAAGGTCGATCGTTTCTGTTGGTAGTGTATTGTGTCGGTCATGACTCCAACGAACAAGCGATATACGATAACGATTTAACTCGCTATAAGCTAACTCCATAATCCAACCATGATCCTTAAAATCATCCGATTGTTTTAAATCTCTTTCATTTCAGATCGAGATTGAATATGAAAGATATCGTTCAAATTAGTTAGTTCATCAAATGGCACTTCGATTACTATAGGCTTGATTATATTCGAACGATAAAGCAATGTTCTGTCGGTTATTTAACTTTGAATAGAAAAAGAATCAGTCTGCTCGAAGTGCATTAAAGTAATTATAGTGTTCTAATTTAAGATTTTGAAATGTCAAATCATGACATTTCACTATGGCAAATCAAAAACAAACATTATTTAAAACGCAAGTTAACCAGGAGATCAAATGAATTTATTAAGTGCAGCTTTACATGGCTTGGCTAGTATTGCTAACTATAATTCACCTACAAATGTAAATAGTACCTCTTCACTTTCTTCCAGTGTATTAAATGTCAAGCCATCTGATTATGCAATGGGAAGTGGTGGGAAATATGATGCTGAAACTGTTGCTGGTTTTAGAGAGATAAAATATAGAAATTATGATTGCAAAATACCTATAGTTCCAGAAAGTGAAACATTTTGGAAAAGTGCTGAATCACTAGCTCAAAGCTTTGAAATTGAAATGTTTAACTTGAGAATTTCAAATGAAGTCAACAAAAGCACGTTAATACCAATTTTGAAAAAAATAACAAGAGCTCCATCAGAATGCATGGAGAATATTAATTATATTGTTCATGAAATGAAGTGCTCCTATCCACTAGCGTTTAGTAAAGCATATTCAAAATTAACTCAATATCAAAAGAGTGTTGTTGACCACCTATTAAAAATGGAACCTAAATACCCATATATACATGAGTATGGTGGCAAGTCTCCTTGTGCTTAAGTTCTAATACATAAACCTT
>NZ_AFWF01000181.1 GCF_000222605.1 Vibrio ichthyoenteri ATCC 700023
TTACTGTGGTGAAGACAATACGTTATGGGCGCTGATGGTGATGGACGTGCAAAGCAGTATCGTCGATGTCTATTTGCACCCTGAGTTGTATGCAGACCCAGAAGTGTTTGCAATTTGCACCTTCTTCACAGCGGAGACAGCACGATGAGCAGAGAGGAAAGATTGCAAGTTGCCAACACCATCTTAGCCCAATTGGGTGGTCATCGTTTTTTTATCATGACCGGCGCAAAGCAACCCATCG
>NZ_AFWF01000180.1 GCF_000222605.1 Vibrio ichthyoenteri ATCC 700023
TTCTTAATGTGAAACAACAACCGATAGGAAATGTGTTGATTGTGAGCAATGGCCTCGACACCGACGGCATTGTTTGTACCGGGCAAGCATGTGTTAACGCAAGTGATGTCAACGATAAGGTTTTAAAGTTTCGGGTGAAGCCTGGACAACAATTTGCGATTCATCGTTATGGACAGATGTGTTTTACCGGCCAAGTAGAGCAGGGAAAAACCAATATCGGTGTGTGTCAAAGTGAGCCGCTAGCAGGAATAAGTGTACAGTAATGGAAAAAATAGCAATTAAGATTTCCCCCATGTTACTCGTTATTGCCTCCTTTACATTAGAGGCCGAGCCCCCTATCCCGACTCCAACGATAGGGATAGGTTCTTTTTCTAGCCAAGATGTCTGGGGGGGCCAGTGGGCAGTGGGGGTGCAATTTGACGAGTTAGCCACTGGCTATGTTGATTATCAAAGCAATGACGTTGCTAAACAACTCTCTTTGATGGTGGATAGGCAGCTTTATCTTACCGATTCACTCTCGTTGGTTGGCAGTGTGGGTTCAACATTTTGGTTGAGTGGCGAAGATATCGAAGAGGTGGTGTTTGAGCCACTCGTTGGCATCGGTGTTCGTTACGACTGGTCACCTTATGTGGCGACATCGGTTGGTTATCGTTACCCGGTAACACAAGAGTTCTCAGAACTATTGGAGCCCAGTATCCAACTTGCAGTCATTGTTAAGCCGC
>NZ_AFWF01000179.1 GCF_000222605.1 Vibrio ichthyoenteri ATCC 700023
AGCGGGGCATACCGAATTATTGGATGGACGCCGAATGAGTATGCGTGAATCACGGCGCCTTGGAGTAGCCGCCTAGTATTAGAGCATCTAAAAATCGGCAATTAGCTGAAAAAACCACCAGTAAGCAAATCATTAAGGGTTTTATCCACCCAATTCCAAATCAACCATGCCTCAAATATCCATTAAACATCGAAATTCTACTTGATGGTAAGGATTGAAATTCCTAACCATCAAGGGGAAAGCATGTTGTGGGCAAAAGGTTCACTCAAAGGATTGAGCGAACCAATCTGACCTTGCGTTCCAGATTAAAACGTTTAGTGCGTAGAACTATCGTTTTTTCGAAATCTGAGCAGATGCCCGATAAGGTGATCGGGACATTCATTGAGCGAGAATTCTATCTTTGAATCAACCGATTGGAATCACGACCTATTAATTTAAACCTATTAGTTTAAAATGGTCCTGAACATGGTTCTTCCGAAACTTTATTTTTTGGAACTTTATTTAAACAAAAATAATCTAACATATCTTCATATTTCTTGTCATCTAAAAAATCCCCTAAATACTTAAATCCATCATAATTGCCACCATTAATTGCTGGATTATCAGTAATTGTCGACAACTCAACTCCAGCTTTTATGCATCGGTACATTGCAGAAGCATCAACCCAATACACTTTATTTAATATGGACTTTTCATTATTATTCCTATGATCTATCGATTTTATATTTTCTCTACCACCACATTCTTTTACTAACATGTATTGTATTTTATCCAAAGTAGTGGCCCGTTCAACATGTGGAGGGCAAGAGCCTCGTGGCATTACTGGCTCTCTAGTGGATACTAAATTTGATTTAATTTCATGCCAATATTCTTCTTGATTTTGAGCTGTTCTTATATGCCGATCTATATCTTCATTTAAGTAATTTGTTGCTTTGGTCTTATCACTTTGAATACCATTTTCTTTTATATTGTACATTTCTCTTGTGCATTTTATTTCTTTTCCAGAATCACATATTGAAAGTGCTCTCTCGTAATTCGCACTATTCCTATGTAAAGGTGATGCGGCAGAAGCAAAAATAAGATTTCCAAATGTTAAAAATGTCGAGACAGCTTTATTGCTATTTACAACATCTGCAAGTTTTAACCCTACAGCTACAGGTATACATATAACTGTACCAACTGAAATTATGGCCCGCTCTAGAAGTGAATTTTCTGAAGAACACGTACTTACTGCAGGACTTACGTTCTTACAATAGTTTAATTGTGAGTTAATATCGTTTTTTATCATGACTTAATACTTTTAATTTTTACATGCTAATAATTTAAGGTTTATGTATTAGAACGGCTTTGTTGCGTAAAAGAATAATCCACTTCACCTTTCATGCCTCAAGCAGTGATAAGCCCACTAAAACCTTATCGCTCTACTATAATAAAAACTCTATAGTAATCGAAGTACCATTTGATGAACCAACTCCTTCGATTAAAATTGAAGCATCAGTTAAAGTCGAAATTGATTATTTCAAATATGCTCTCTTATCCATTTTTTATGTTGATATATATCAACATGGGTGCTTTCCGTTTCGCAATTCGCGTTGCTTGCAATTCCGACAAGAATAGGTCTTTTCTTTCCCGAAATCAGATACATAGGTCCACCTGAGTCACCATCACAAACAGCAGGCTCATTCTTTAGTGATAACGAGCTGGTACATATTAAAGAATCAGAGCAATCATTATATTTCCCTCTAAGTATAGAGCGTGGATCTTGCCTATTTCTAGCTGTCATTTCTGCTTCTTGAAGATTTGTAGAATCAACTTGGTTACTAAAACCAAAAGGGATGTTTCCTGATTCTGTTAAATTCGGCTTTATCGACAAATCTTTTTGATTTCCCCATCCTTCAACTCTCACATTTGGGTTTTTATTTTGAGGGAATCGAGGAGGTTTTGGCTCTGACATTGTATCTTTTGATTGTTGATATTTTAACATTTTATTTTCATAATGCTTTCGTTTCTTATCAAACTCAATCCATGGATTATCTTTTTCAGCAAAATTATCTCTCATCTCTAAATGTTGTTTTTTACTTGGAAGCTTTGCAAAATCCACATCATTAATAGGTTTTTTTAATTTTATTATAGCCAAATCATTTCTTGCTGTTTTTTTATCATCAAGGTTGAAACCATCTAGCCTATAAATTGATTCCACATCAAGCATTTCAGGATTTTCTTTACTTAAAAAATGAAAGACTTTTAAACTCTCAGGAGGCATGTTATTAACTCTTTGATAGCTTCGATAACCAGCACCTTCTCCACATTCATCATAAAAATCTCCTCCATCAGATGTTGGATTGTCAGTATCACATGGTATATCATAATATTCCTCTACCAATGTGTTATTTAACGTGCAGTGATTAGCGGTTAATATAACATTTGGCTTTAAAGCTACACCTGTGCATTGATATCCTCTACCATCAGGGTGTGTCATTCCCTCAATATAAACGGTTGGTGTTCTATTGTTAGTAACATCTCTGCCAAAGGCAATTGCACTGGCTGGAGATAAAGCTGCTAACAATGAAATCATTTTAATTGTTTGATTGGAACATGAATCTGCTAACTTTAAACCTAATGCTATAGGTAGACATAAAACACTACCAACAGAAACGATCGACCTTTCTAACACAGAGTTAGGGTTGTAATCATATTTATGATGATTTGTTTGGTTAACTTTTCCTGCTTGATTAAAACTTTCCGTTCTCATAATTCTTATTTTATAAATTTAAAATGGAGAAATTAAATCATCATCATCACAAAAAAAAGTGATTTTTTGTTGACAATATAGGCTTGATGGGGCTCTGGCGGAGGTTCTGTCGCATCGTGGGGAACGCTTATCCCGAGCAGTTATCTCGATTACTAGATAACACCCCAACCCCAACACAACATGATTTGGAGCAGTGTATAGCGTTAACGCTCAATGTCCTCGCCCAGACCATGCGTGATATACGCCTGTAATTTTTCACCCTAACCGGGAGCTTGCCTCCCGGTACGCTCCCTTTTATATAAATTGGAGCAAACGATGAAAAACATGAACCACGTCCTCACCGAACTTATGGCTTGGTTAGAAGATAACATGGCCAGTGACAGCGAGCTGCATTTTGTCCCATTCGATGTTGGCGCAAGTGTGTCACTTACAACGAGTGCATCGACCTGCACTGGCGTGGCAACCTCAATTGATCACACTGATTGAGCGTAGAACGTCAGGTGGACTCTTTGTGTCACCGACAACCAGCCCAGAGCCGTATCGTGAGTTTCACTA
>NZ_AFWF01000178.1 GCF_000222605.1 Vibrio ichthyoenteri ATCC 700023
AGATTAATAGCACGGTCGATACGATTAATGGCATGAATATTCAGATCGCAAGTGCGGCGAATGAGCAGGTGTCTGTCTCGGAAGAGATTAATCGTAATGTGGTGAATATTAACAACGTGGTGATGACCACCGTTGATGCATGCAATCAAACCACTCAAGCGAGTGAGGAAGTGAAGCAGTTGGCGAAAGCGATATTGGATCAGATGAGTCAATTCAAAGTTAAATCATAGCCGCGTTAATGAGTAATTAACCCCAGTTGTTTGAGCAAGCAACTGGGGTTTTTTATTACATCTCAAACAGAAAATAGAAACCATAGCCGACGATTAAGGCGGGAATTGCTGAGTAAAACGTGGCAACTAGAGCCGCTTTGGGCGCCAGTGCAATGGCAGGGAAGAGCGCATCGCCATCATTGGATATTGAATTAGCCAATTGCGCCGAGAGAGGGGCTGCACCGGAGATATATAAACTGGTGACCAAAATCTGCGGTCCGCAACCGGGCAGCAAGCCAACAGCTAATCCGATTAACGGCATATAAGGCCCCCAACCCGAAAAAACCGTGGGTAAATCAATATGGCCAAAGAAAGTAATCAATTCAAATGCCATAAAAGCGACGATCACCCAAGCAGTCACAAAGTTGGTGTCTTGTGCCGCTTTTTGCAAAGGATGCGAAGAGACGCATTTTGTATCTTCAGACACGGTTGACTCGTAATCTTTAATCTCTTTGGTCATCGCCCACAGCAACATACTCACAGTGATAAGCACAGTTCCCATCCACTCGATACTCATTTCAGGCAAATGGAATAGCGCATTAATATCGACTTGAAATGAGCCTAAACCTGCAATGATTGTTGCCGGTAGCAACAACCATTTCCAAAATGTACCTTGGAGGTTGATCGCTTTCTCTTCTAGTTGTGTTTGTTTGGCGTTGTTTTGACAACGGCCAGTTTGAAATGCTTCTTTTAGATCGGGTCTCAAAAAGTCATCTTTATGAATCGCATTGACCGCCCAGCCTGATAAGCAGCCAACAACAACACCTAGAGCAACGACCGCAAGACCAACATCGGGTTTACTGGCAAGTAACAGAAAAGCCGCATCACCCATGGTCGCCGTAAGCACCGCTACCACAGCGCCAAAACCGACGCGACCACTGACAAATTGTGTGGTGACAATGATCGCGCCGCCACATCCCGGCAGAGCGCCTAATATTGCAGCGAACGCGACTTGATGATTGCGAGAGCGGTTATACAGCGAGACCAGCTTACTCTCTTTATTCATAAATAATGACGCGTAATGATAAATTGCCAAGGTAAACGCGACATAGCTAGATACCGCCCAAAACGCATCAGAAAGGGTATTAACCGCGACTTCACGGGTTAGATCGGTGGTAACCAGTGCGATTAGAACAACTGGCAATAGTAGACGTTTGTATGCCAGTTTAAATTGGCCAAGTGATAACCACTGAGGCAGATGCGAAATAGAAGAAGGATTCATACAATAGGCTCAATAAAAATGATTCTCATTCTAAATATATGCAAATGAGAATTATTTGCAACAAGTAATTGCATTGAAGCCTCTTTTTGATCACCTCTTGCTGAAACCGATGACAAATTGCAAAAATCAGGTAAAGTATCGACTTTCGTAAGTAAAGTGCCTAAATCACACTAAAAGCGTGAAAACCACGATGTAAAACGTGGAGGTACGAAATAAGACTTAATAGGAAGAGCAATGATTTTAGTTGTAGGTCACAAGAACCCTGATAGTGATAGTATCTGTAGTGCAATCGTAGCAACTGAGCTACTAACAGCACGTGGCGTTGAAGCGATGCCAATTCGCCAAGGCGAAATCAACCGCGAAACTCAACACATTTTAGATGTGGCGGGTGCCGTTTCTCCACAACTACGTACAAGCGTAGCGGGCGAACAAATTTGGCTAGTAGATTACTCAGATCTTGCACAAGCACCAGATGACGTGGCTGACGCTGAAATTCTTGGTATTGTTGACCACCACCGTCTAGGTGATGTGATGACAGTAAATCCAATGGAAGCTTGGATCTGGCCTGTAGGCTGTACTAACACAGTACTGTTCAACATGTTTAAGATTGAAGGCCATGAAATCAAGCCTCAAATCGCTAAACTAATGATGTCAGCTATCCTATCTGACACCGTAGGTTTCGCATCACCAACTTGTACGCAAAAAGATAAAGATGCAGTTGCAGAACTTGCTCAAATCGCTGACGTGCAAGATGTTGACGCGTTTATCAAAGATCTACTGATCGCTAAAACGAACATCGAAGGTCTATCAGCTGCTGAACTCGTAGAGAAAGATCTGAAAGGTTACCCTTTCAACGGCCGTGATGTGGTTGTTGGTCAGGTTGAACTTGCAACTCTTGAGCAAGTTGATGGCATGATTGAAGCACTAGAAGCTGATCTTGAGCGTCGTTGTAACGAAGAGTCTCTAGCATTTGCAGCGGTAATGCTAACAGACATCACTACAGCGCAAACTCGTCTACTGTACAAAGGTGAGTGGGCTGAGAAACTTGTGAAGCACGAAGTTGATGGCATGCTAATGATGGAAAATACACTAAGCCGTAAGAAACAAGGCTGGCCTTGGCTACAAGCTGAGTTGGTTTAAGCCATTAGCGAATACTCATCATGTGAGTGTCCAGATATGAAAAAACCATCCGCGAGGATGGTTTTTTTTCGTCAGTCATTTCTGCGATTTTTATTCACGTTAGCTTACTTACGCTGGCTGACGTTTCGCGGTATAAGTTTGCTTCAGATAATTACAATCCGCGTCTTATTTGAAACACGGCGCTTTGTTGAAGTGACTTTCAATCAGCCGCTGCGTGATCGGATGCTCAGGACAACTTAGTATTTGCTGGGTATCGCCAGCTTCCACCACATCGCCTTGATGCATCACCATCACTTTATCAGTTATGTGTTTCACAATCCCGATATGCTGAGACACATAGATAAACGATACGCCCATCTCTTCTTGCAGTTCAAGAAATAGGTTGATGATTTGCGAACGCATTGCCATATCCAAGCCGTTAAGTGCTTCATCAGCGACAATAATCGATGGCTGTAAGATGAGTGCACGAGCAAGACAGACACGCTGCTTTTGCCCCGTAGCCAGCATCTGTGGATAAAAATAGGCATGCTCAGGCAGTAAGCCGACTCTTAACAGAGTATCTTTCACTCGTTTGACACGCGCTTCTGGTGGCATGCTGGTGTTACGTTTTAGTGGCCCTTCAAGAATGCGCCCAATTTGAATGCGAGGATTCAAAGAGGTGTTAGGGTCTTGAAAGATCATACGGATAAGCTTACAGCGCGTTGAATAATCTTTATGTTCTAACAAATCACCATTGACGCGAATCTCACCAGCGGTTGGTTCAACCATGCCAGCGAGCATACGGGCAAGGGTCGATTTACCGGAACCATTTTGACCGATAAAGCCGATAGTTTGCCCTGCTTCTAAGGTGAAACTGACCGGTTTAACCGCGACTTGTTCTTTGCGGCTAAATAGACCTGAACGAGTTTTAAAGGTTTTCGACAAGCCTGTCACTTCTAACAGAGCACTCATGATTTCTTCTCCATATTGAGCGGGAAGTGACACGCGTATTTATGGTTTTTAACACGTTGAGCCATTGGGATCTCAACACATTGACGTTGTGCGTAAGGGCAGCGAGGACCCAAGCGACAACCAATAGGCAGATGTTGTAGTGGGGGAATACTGCCTGGTAAAGATTGCAATTTTTCTTTATGTGGTATCCACTCCGAGAAATCGGGCATCGCTTTGAGCAGGGCCACAGTATATGGATGCTTTGGTTGGGCAAGAATCTTATCAGTATCGGCGGATTCAACCGATTGACCACAATACATCACAGTGATGCGGGTCGCCCATTGAGTGATGGTGGTCAAGTCGTGGCCAATCAGCATAATACTGGTGTTGTGTACCTGATTCATGCGACTGAGTAGACGCAAAATTTGCGACTGAGTAATCGGGTCTAAATCGTTGGTTGGCTCATCGGCAATGAGCAATTTAGGTTTAGCTGCAATCGCCATCGCGATCATGACTTTTTGGCACTCACCATCGGTCAATTCATAAGGGTAGCTGCTCATGATCTGTTTATGATCTTTGATACCGACTTTATGCAGCAGCGCTACCGCTTGTTTTTTACGCCAAGTCAGTCTTTGCCACCACTTGCCGTCAAATGAACGGTGAGGGATAGACTCCAATAATTGTTTGCCCACTTCCTCTGAAGGGTCCAAACAGGTTGATGGCTCTTGGAAAATCATCGCAATATCGCGCGCGATCACCCGTCGTCTTTCGCGCGGTGTCAATTGTAATAGGTCAATATTACCCAGACGCATGCGGTCAGCGGTGACTATCCAGTTGTCCTTACAAACACCAACAATGGCCTTGGCGACCAAGCTCTTGCCTGAGCCTGATTCACCTACTAAACCACGAATTTCACCTTCGTTCATGGTTAAACTCATGCGATCAACAGCTTTCACCAATCCTTGTGGTGTTTCAATTTCGATCGTTAAGTGTCGAATATCTAATAACGGCATTATTCGATTCCCGCATTCAGAGCTTGGCGTACACCTTCACCCACTAAGTTGACCATCACCACTGTAAACATGATGGCTAATCCGGGTAGGGTCACGGTCCAAGGAGCTAGATAGATAAGCTCAACAGAATCACCGAGCATTGCGCCCCACTCAACGCTCGGAGCTTGTGCACCGAGTCCGAGGAAGCCAAGTGCTGTGATATCCAAAATGGCAATCGATAACGCAAGCGTTGCTTCACTGGCAATTACAACCAGCACGTTTGGCAAAATGGAGTTCCACAATAAATAGAAGTCATTGGCACCATCAAGACGAGCGGCCATCACGTAGTCTTTTTCCACTTCATTGTGTACCGCAATATAAACGGAACGAATGAAACGGGGGATCAAAGCTAGGCAGATCGCTAACAAGATGTTGAATTCGCCAAAGCCTAAGAAGGCAACAAAAATAATCGCTAGCAACAGTGAAGGAATAGACATCACGGTATCAAGCAAGTGGTTTAAGGTACTGGAAAGTAATCCTTTGGTCATACCGGCTAAAATTCCAATAGAACAGCCTAGCGCCGCTGCGATAGCGGTAATCAGCACTGCCGCGCCAAAGGTTAATTGTGTCCCCGCGATTAAGCGCGAAAGAATATCCCGGCCTAAATCATCCGTGCCGAGGAAGTATTCTACCGTACCTGCAGGGCTCCAAGATGGTGGCAGCAGTAATTCACTGGTTTGCGCTTGTGGATCATGCGGAGGCAGCCACGGTGAAACCAGTGTGATTAAAATGATCAGAGCTAAACACCATAAACCGAACATCGCTAGACTGTTGGCTTTATAGCTGCGCCAAAAACGCTCAAATTGAGTCGGAATGCGCTCTTCTTGGTAGATATTATCGGTTAGCATACCATTCCTTCCTAATCAGCGGATTGATCATTGCGCCGATCAAATCAGACAAAATGTTTGCCGTTAACACTAAGGTCGCCACAACAATTACCCCAGCTTGAATCGCCACATAATCTTGGTTTGATAGGGCATCAAGTAACCAACGCCCAATGCCAGGCCAGTTAAATATTGACTCAGTCACAATCGTTAGCGTTAGCATGCTGGCCAATTGCACGCCGATTTTAGGAATAATAGGCGGAATTGCATTGCGCAGCACATGCTGGGTAACAATTTCATGGTTGGCTAAACCTTTGATTCTGGCCACACGAATGTAGTTCTTACTCATTACCTCCGCAACGGACGTGCGCATTAAACCAATAACTTGTGTTGTTGGAGCGAGCGCCAAGACCAAGCAAGGTAAGATAAGATGGTCAATCACACTTTGTAGTGCATGAGCACGGTAAGGTCCTTCCGTTAGGAAAGCATCAATTAACGCAAAGCCAGTCACGTGATCAATTTGATAGAGCAGATCATAACGCCCTGCGACAGGGAAGATCTGATAGTGCAGTGAGAACACCATGATCATCATTAGCGCGACCCAAAAAAGAGGCGCAGAGTAACCAGACATTGAGGTAAACGAAATAAAAGTGTCAATCCATTTTCCTTGCTTCATACCTGCGATGGTGCCAATTGGAATCCCAACTAATAGTGAGATAACAAAGGCAATCAGACAGAGTTCTAGTGTCGCGGGGAAAACCGTGCGGAGCTCATCGATGATAGGTACGCCAGCTTTATTGACGCCAAAGTTTAAATGAGACAGCTCTCCAAGGTAGGTTGTCCAGCCACTCCAGTACTCTTGCAGCGCCCAAGGTGAACTTGGGTCAAGGCGCAGCAAGCTATAACCAATAATGGTTAAGATCAGTAAGGTAATGAAAAACAGATTTAGTCGTCGGATGGTATAGATCAGCATCTATTTTATCCTCTCAATACTGTCAAACGGTTGAGCGTGGAATGGGCTCACCTTAAATCCTGTCAACGAGTTGTCATGCGCTTGGAATTGCATGCCATGGTTTAATGGAATCACTGGAAACTCTTCATTCAAAATGTTTTGCGCTTGCTTGTATAAATTGAGGCGATAGCGCGGTTTATCGACTTCGAGCGCCAAATCAAGCAGGAAGTCAAAATCTGGGTTACACCACCTGGCGACATTGAGTCCCGCTCGCTTTGAATCACATGAAAGCAAAGGACGAAGGAAGTTATCAGGATCGCCGGTATTGGCTATCCAACCGGTTAGATGCAAATCCATGTCATTGATATTTTTTATTTCAGAACGATCAAGGCGATCATCCATGAATAGATTTAGGGTGATACCAATTTCGGCGAAATTTGCCTGGATCAATTCTGCCGTTTTACGTGGGCTTGGGTTGTATGAACGAGGTTCCAGTGGCACTGACATATTTAAAGTCAGTCCTTTGGCATAACCTGCGTCATGCAATAAGGCGATGGCATAATTACGATCGTAACGGACTTGGATGCTGTCACCATTGTAGGCCCAAGACGTCGGTGGAAGTACGGAATAGGCTTGACTGCCCGTCCCATAATAGACCGAATCTAGGATGTTTTGACGATTGATCGCATAGTTGAGCGCTTTACGCACTCGCGCATCACTGAGTGCTTCATGGGCCGTATTGACTGCCACAAACGAGATGTTCATTGCTGGCTCAGCCGTGAGCGTGATGGCATCGTGATTTTCTATGGTCGGAATTTGGCTTGAACGAGGCGCGGTGAGTATATCACATTCGTTGCGCAGCAATTTCGCCAGAGTACCGGTGCCTCGATGTGAAATGTCAAACACGACTTGCTTCATTTTAGGCTTTCCAGCCCAATATTGAGGATGACGTTTTAAACGCACTAAATCATTGATTTGATGGTCATCCAAGTAAAATGGGCCGGTGCCGACAGGATGGCTATCAATCAGTGAGAGTTCATCGCTCAATTGTAATTGGGTTGCGTACTCTTGTGAGTGAATCACCGCATGGCTGGTGGCAATGTTGGATAGAAAGGTGTTGTTAGGGCGAGCGAGGGTAAACTTAACGGTCTGCTCATCTAGCGCTTCAACATCGACCAGCAAATTTTGGAAATCAATGCCAGTGAACCACGGATAAAGCCCACCACCAACATAATGGAAAGGGTGGTTAGTATCGATAATACGCTCAAAGCTAAATACGACGTCATCAGCCGTTAAGGTACGTGATGGCGTGAACCAAGCGGTAGTTTGGAACGACACATTAGGTTTAAGAGTAAAAATGTACTCGGTACCGTCGTCGTTGACTTGCCAACTTTCAGCCAAACTTGGTATAGGTTGATAAGTTTTTGCATCAAGTGTCAGTAGGGTATCGAAAAGCTGAGAGCTTAATGTTTCTGACGTAATGCCACTATCCACCAGTTGGGGGTTGAATGTTGAAGGGCCAGCTTGCCCACAAAAAACAAAACCGTTTTGGCGAATTTTTTCGTGACTGATTTCTTCCCCACATCCAGCTAGAAGGCCAGCGGCGACAAAGCTCAGGGTCAGTTGTATGAATGCTTTCATATTATTTGGCTTTTAAAGCACAACGGAACTCCCCATTATGCCCGATTCAAGACTCCATTGACTACTAATTGTTTTCTAAGGCGATTTTATAAGCGGTAAAGGTGTGATTATTTTATACCGATATAATCAATATAGAAGCCCCGTAGCCTGAACACCTGTGTAATCTTTGATTGGACGCTAATCTTCGCGTGTTAGGTCGTATTTTCTTACCATGCCCCGTAATTGGTGGTAGCTCAAGCCCAATAAATCAGCTGCTTTACGCTGGTTAAATTTACTTTGTTCCAGTGCCGCAGTCAGTAGCTGCTGATCTTGTTGTTCTTGCCACGCTTTATAATCGAGTGGAAATTCAAACTGTGCAGCACTAGGCTCAGCTGTGCTGTCTGCTTCTGGCAAGATTTTACTTGGACGATGGAACGGGTCAAAGACTAATTCCTCAATCATAAATTCAGCTTGTCCGTGTTGATAAATGGCACGCTCAACCACATTTTTTAGTTCGCGCACATTACCGGGCCAAGGGTAATTCAATAAGCTCTGTTGGGCGATTTCACTGAAACCGACGAAATATTCAAACCCTAATTCACGGCACATTTTTATGGCGTAGTACTGCGCGAGTAACAAAATGTCTTCTTGACGTTCACGTAAAGGCGGCAGGTGGATGACATCAAAGGCAAGGCGATCAAGCAGATCGGGACGAAACGTACCGATATCAGCCATCGCTGGCAAATCGGCGTTGGTCGCGCACACCAGGCGAACATTCGCATTGAGTAATTCATGCCCCCCGACACGCTCATATTGGCCATATTCAATTACCCGTAACAGCTTTTCTTGCACCAGCAGTGGCGCGGTCGCTAATTCATCCAAAAATAGCGTGCCATTCTCTGCACGTTCAAAACGTCCTTTATGACGCCCTTTAGAGCCGGTAAATGATCCTGATTCGTGACCAAAGAGCTCTGAATCAATCAAGCCTTCACTTAAGGTCGAGCAGTTTAATGAGATCAAGGGTTGATCCCAACGCTTCGAAAGATAATGTAGGCGCTGTGCGATCAATTCCTTACCGGTTCCTCGTTCGCCAATAATAAGGATCGGGCGCTCAATCGCGGCCAGCTTAGAGACTTTGTCGAGCACCGCCAGAAAAGCCGGGGATTCACCGATAAGATTCTGATTCATCGTTCACCTAGATTTAAGTGGCTTGCTGATAAAAAGGTGAGCAAGCCATGATTGGTAAATTTAACTATAGTTGGTTAAATTTATCATTCATACAAGAGTGTATTTATCGTTTTTTATTAAGTAATTGTTTTTATTCAAATTTAAAAGTTGGCATGCGATTTGATAGTAACCAATAACAATGTGTTTAAATGCAGATATGAAAATTGATAAGGAGTCATTCATGGGTATTTTTTCTCGTTTTGCCGACATCGTAAATTCAAATATCAGTGCGCTTTTAGATAAAGCCGAAGATCCGGAAAAAATGATTCGTCTCATTATCCAAGAGATGGAAGACACTTTAGTCGAGGTTCGTACTAATTCTGCTAAAGCCATTGCGGATAAAAAAGAGCTAGCGCGTAAAGTGGAAGCGATTGATGACCAAGTGCAAGAGTGGCAGCAAAAAGCGACTTTGGCGTTGACCAAACAACGTGATGACCTTGCTCGCGCCGCTTTGATTGAAAAACAAAAGTTGCAAGATGTGCTGAAAGGCCTGCACACTGAACAAACCTTGGTAGAAGAAACGATTGATAAGCTCACCGGTGAAATTGGTAAGCTTGAAACGAAGATCACGGAAACGCGAGCAAAGCAGCAAGCACTGGCGATCCGCAGTCAAACGGCTTCAAATCGCCGCGATGTTCAGCGTCATTTACATACCGCCCGCACGAATGAAGCGATGGCAAAGTTCGACCAATACTCGCGTAAAATTGATGAGCTAGAAGCGGAAGCGGATATTTACGCAAAAACCGGTCAAGGTAAATCCCTTGATCAAGAATTTGCTGAGTTACAAGCGCAAGATGAGATTGAACAAGAGCTTGCGAAATTAAAACAGCAAATGGAAGAAAAAAAATAATCGGCGTATCGTGCCACTAGGGCAGGCGAAAAGCCTGCCTATATGACTAATTTAGGAGTGACTTATGTCTTCGTTTTGGATTGCATTACCACTGGTCGTGTTTTTGATCTTTGTGGCTCCAATATGGCTGATTCTCCATTATCGCAGTAAGCGCAAAACCAGCAGTGGTTTATCGCAAGAAGACTTTCAGCGTTTAGAGAAATTGTCTGAGCGTGCTGAGTCGATGCAAAAGCGCGTTGAAACCCTTGAGCGTATTTTGGATGCGGAGTCGCCAACATGGAGGCGTCGTTATGAGTAAAGAACTTTACCGTGATACTCGCAATGGCAAATTAAGCGGTGTGTGCGCAGGTCTTGCTCACTATATCGGTGCAGAAGTCTGGTTGGTTAGGATCTTATTTATTTCTGCTGCGCTACTTGGCGGTTCATTTCTGGTGTTGCTGGCGTATATTGCGTTAAGTTTCATGTTGGAAAAACAACCAGATAATTATGTTCAGAGTTTGAAAAATCAACAAGAACATAAACTCAAGAATAAGCCTTGGCAAGCGGGTCAATCACCTGAGCAGCTATTAAATACTCTGGAGAAGGACTTTGAACAGTTGGAAGGAAAAGTACGTGGTATGGAAGCGTATGTAACTTCAGATACATTCAAAGTAAATCGAGAATTTAGTAAGTTGTAAATACCACCATATGAGTGGTAACCAGTGTTGAGGGGTGTTTTCACCTCTCAAGCTATTCATTTTATTAGCGAATCCTGACAAGGAAAACCGCCACGCAAAGTGGCAGAGTGTACAAGGGTCATCTATCTTTGCTTTAGGGCTTTATCTGCCAGCATTAGGGATGATTGATTATGCACAAGACTTGTTTGCTACTTATTGTCGCCACCTTGCTTTATGGCTGCGGCAAAGATCTCCCCCCCATCCCCGAACCTGACTCTCGTCCCGCGAAATTGTTTTCAGTTACTGTTGGTAACTCGGCTTTCACGCGCAGTTTCCCTGCAACTTCTGAAGCGGGAGATCGCGCGGTATTGGCTTTTCGCGTTCCTGGGCAATTACAAACTATCGATGTTGTTGCGGGTCAATCCGTAGAAAAAGGGACGGTTCTCGCCACGCTAAATCCTGATGAATATGATCTCCTCGCTCAGCAAGCTCAAGCGCAGTTTCGTTTAGCGGATGTTCAGTATCAGCGCTACAAAAAATTGCGTCAGGATAAAGTGGTTTCAGAGCAAGATTTCGATCAAGCGAAGGCAAATCGAAACTCAGCCCGTGCCAGTTTAGACCAAGCGAATGCCAACTTAAGATACACCAAATTAGTTGCGCCTTATCAGGGAACGATTTCGCTCATTCCCGGTGAAAATCATGAGTATATTGCCGCTAAGCAAGGGGTAATGAATATTCAAACCAATCAATTAATGAAGGTATTTTTCCAGCTGCCGGATCATCTACTCAATCGCTTCTCTACTGGCGCCGATCCAGAGGCAAGTATGGTTTTTGATGCTTTTCCGGATAGTCAGTATTCATTGACCTTCCAAGAAATCGATACGGAAGCCGATCCTAAAACCGGTTCTTATAAAGTAACCATGGTTATGGAGCGCCCTTCAAATGTTGGTATTTTACCCGGCATGTCAGGGGCAGTGCGTATTGTCGCGGCTTCCTCAACCGCGACAAGAATACCGGCTTCCGCGTTATTTAATGAAAGTGGCAAAACCTGTGTATGGCGCGTCAATGATCAAGGGATTGTTGAGAAAGTGTCGGTGGAGCTCAATGATCGCCGGCAGGTGCTATCAGGATTAAATAACGGCGACAAAATTGTGATCTCAGGGGTAAGCGGAATAGAAGCGGGCATTAAAGTGCGCGAGTGGGTCAAGGAGCGAGGATTGTAGGATGAAAAATATAATGGTTTTAGCCTGCTTCACCTTAATGCTGACTTTGATGGGCTGTGGTGATAAAGCTGAATATGTTGATTTTGGTTTACCTAAAGTGTCCGTCGTGACCATAGATAGCCAATCCAAAGGCGATAGCCTTTATTTTCCTGCAGTTGCTAATGCTGCAGAGCGATCACATTTGAGTTTTCGTGTCTCGGGTGAAATAAATAAAATTTATGTGAAAGAAGGCGACAAAGTTAAGAAAGGCGCCATGATTGCTCAATTAGAGCCCACCGATTACCAGTTGGATGTGGATAATGCCTCGGCACGCTATTCGGTGATCAACAGTCAACATCGTCGCTCTAAGCCTTTGGTGGATAAAGGACTGTTGGCCAAATCGCAATTTGATGAAATCGCCGCTCAACGACAAATCGCGTGGGCAGAACTGCAATTGGCGCAATTGCGTTTGTCGTTTACTCAATTAAAAGCGCCGGTTGATGGCATTATATCTCGGGTGTCCGTCGATCAGTTTGAGAATATTCAAGTGGGCCAGCAAGTGGTGAATATCCACAGTATTGATAATGTTGAAATCCTAATCCAGCTGCCCGACCGCATCTATGTAAACCAGCCTCAACAAGACAAATTGGCGCGGATTGATGCCATTGTAAAAGTGCAAAGTGGCAATGAATATCACGCTGCAATCAAAGAATTTACTACTGAGCCTGATCCTAAAACGGGCACGTTTAATGTCACCCTATCATTACCTATGCCAGAGGAGGAGTACATTCTCGATGGAATGGCGGTGGAGGTGACCTCTAGAAGCGAACAAGTGGGATTGGATTTAAAGCGTGGTGTGCAAATCCCAATTGAGGCGATATTCAATGCGGATGGGGATGATCTGGATGCCAGTAACAAATTTGTTTGGTTGTTGAATGCCGATAATACCGTCACTAAGCAAAAAATTAAGGTTGGCAAAGCCAGCCAGAACACCATTCAAGTGTTAGATGGCCTTGAACCCCAACAACAGGTCGTGGTGGCTGGTGTCGCTAAATTGACCGATGGGGTGAAAGTCGAAGTGATTGGCAAGGAGGCTGATAATGAATAACGCTCAGAATACGGCGCAAGATGACAGTGAAATCACTGGTGTAGCTGCCTATTTTATTCGCAATCGCGTTATTAGCTGGATGATTGCGCTGATATTTTTGATTGGTGGCATCGCTTCCTTTTTCGGTTTAGGTCGCTTAGAAGATCCGGCTTTTACCATCAAAGATGCCATGGTCGTCACCTCCTACCCTGGAGCCACGCCACAACAAGTGGAAGAAGAAGTCACTTATCCGCTCGAAAAAGCCATTCAGCAATTAACTTATGTCGATGAGATAAATTCGATTTCCAGCCGTGGGTTGTCGCAAATTACCGTGACGATGAAGAACAATTATGGCCCAGATGATTTGCCGCAGATTTGGGATGAATTGCGTCGTAAAGTCAATGATCTCCAAGGCACACTACCTCCCGGGGTGAATGATCCGCAAGTGATTGATGATTTTGGTGATGTGTTCGGTATCTTATTGGCCGTGACAGGAGAAGGCTATAGCTACAAAGAGCTGCTTGATTATGTTGATTACCTCAGGCGTGAACTTGAACTCATTGATGGGGTGAGTAAAGTTTCAGTGACGGGTGAGCAGCAAGAACAAGTATTCATTGAAATATCGATGAAACGTTTGAGTAGTTTAGGCTTAGCCCCTAACACTGTGTTCGATTTGCTCTCCACGCAAAACGTGGTCTCCTCAGCAGGCGCCGTGCGCATTAGTGATGAATATATCCGCATTCATCCTACCGGTGAGTTTCAAAATGTTGACCAACTGGGTGATTTGATCATCACAGAAAGCGGTGCTCAGGGGTTAATTTATCTGCGTGATGTAGCGGATATTACCCGTGGTTATGTCGAGGTGCCGAGCAACATAATTACCTTTAATGGCCGGCTAGCGCTCAACGTAGGGGTCTCGTTTGCCCAAGGGGTAAACGTGGTCGAAGTCGGTGAGCGGTTTGACCGACGGCTCGCGGAATTGAAGTACCAACAACCGGTTGGGGTCGGTATTTCGGAAATTTACAGTCAGCCTAAAGAAGTCGATAAATCGGTACAGGGTTTTGTGGTGAGTTTGGGACAAGCGGTGGCAATAGTGATTATTGTTCTACTGTTTTTCATGGGGCTGCGTTCAGGTTTGTTGATTGGTCTGATCCTGCTGTTGACCGTGTTCGGTACCTTCATTTTCATGAAGTACTTTCAGATTGATTTACAACGAATCTCCCTTGGTGCTTTAGTTATCGCGCTCGGGATGCTGGTGGATAATGCCATTGTGGTGGTGGAAGGGATATTAATTGGTACACAACGAGGGAGGACTCGGCTACAGGCCGCAACCGATATTGTCACGCAAACGAAATGGCCATTGCTGGGTGCGACGGTCATCGCTGTCACCGCTTTTGCTCCCATCGGTTTATCTGAGGATTCTACCGGTGAATATTGTGGCACTTTATTTACGGTACTACTTATCTCTTTAATGTTGAGTTGGTTTACCGCTATCTCATTGACACCGTTTTTTGCAGATCTGTTTTTCCGTGGTATGAAAACGCCTCAAGGTGATGAAAACAGCGACCCGTATAACGGGGTGATTTTCGTGGTTTATAAAAACTTCTTAGAGTTTTGTATGAAACGGGCTTGGCTGACGATTGTGGTATTGTTGCTCGGCTTAGTCGCCAGTATCTATGGCTTTACTCATGTTAAGCAGTCTTTCTTTCCCTCTTCAACCACGCCGATATTTCAAGCTGATATTTGGTTGCCGGAAGGTACCGATATTCGAGCGACCAACACTAAGCTGAAAGCGATGGAGCAGTGGCTGGTTAGCCAAGATGGTGTTAGCCACGTGACGACAACGGCAGGTAAAGGTTTACAGCGTTTTATGTTGACCTACGCACCCGAGAAGAGCTATGCGGCGTACGGTGAAATCACGATCCGAGTAAAAAATTACGAAGTGCTGGCCGATTTGATGAGCCAATTTAGACTGCATCTCGAACAAGGATTCCCAGAGGTAAACTACAAGCTCAAACAAATTGAACTTGGCCCGGGTGGAGGGGCGAAAATAGAAGCGCGTGTCATTGGTTCTGATCCTACGGTGTTACGTACTATTGGTGCGCAAATCGAAGCGATCATGCAAGCTGATGCCGGAGCGACGAACATTCGTCATGACTGGCGAGAGCGAACCAAAATTTTGGAACCGCTGTTTAACGAAAGCCAAGCACGACGTTACGGCATCACAAAATCAGATGTTGATGATTACTTAGCCATGTCATTTTCAGGTAAATCGGTAGGGGTTTATCGCGATGGTACCACCCTGATGCCAATTGTGGCTCGTTTGCCTGAAGAAGAGCGAGTGGATATTCGCAATATTGAAGGGATGAAAATTTGGAGCCCGGCACTGAGCGAATATATTCCTTTGCAACAAGTGACATTAGGTTATGACCTACGTTGGGAAGACCCAATTATTGTGCGTAAAAACCGTAAACGTATGCTGACTATAATGGCCGATCCTGATCTCTTAGGAGAAGAGACCGCGGCGACGTTACAAAAACGCATTCAACCATTAATAGAAGCGATCGAACTTCCTTCTGGCTACAGCTTAGAGTGGGGGGGAGAATATGAATCATCAGGTGATGCGCAAGCTTCGCTCTTTACGACGATGCCGATGGGCTATCTATTTATGTTCTTGATAACGGTATTTTTGTTTAACACCGTTAAGGAACCTTTGATTGTTTGGTGTACGGTGCCACTGGCGATTATAGGGGTGACAACGGGGTTACTGGCCCTCAATACCCCATTTGGTTTTATGGCTCTACTTGGGTTCTTGAGTTTATCGGGAATGGTATTGAAAAACGGCATTGTATTATTGGATCAAATCAATATCGAGATCCAATCAGGTAAAGATGCTTACATTGCGGTTGTCGATGCTGCGTTGAGTAGAGTGCGTCCAGTGTGTATGGCGGCGATTACCACTATTCTAGGTATGGTGCCGTTGCTGCCGGATATTTTCTTTAAACCGATGGCGGTGACCATCATGTTTGGTTTAGGTTTTGCCACCGTGCTCACACTGATAGTGGTTCCGGTTTTATATCGACTCTTCCACCGTGTTGCGGTTCCGAGTTAATCTAATGGGACACAGCTAAATTAAGAGTGGATTATGGAACATCAAACTTGTGCGTGGGCGCTTAAGCATCCATTAGAGCGGGAGTATCACGATGCCGAATGGGGCGTGCCCGTCTATGACGACCAAACTCTGTTTGAGTTCATTACCTTAGAAGGGGCTCAAGCTGGGTTGAGTTGGATTACGATACTAAAAAAACGTGAAGGTTACCGACAAGCGTTTGAAGGTTATGATCTGACGAAATTGAGTGCTTATGTCGGAGAGCGTGGGGATGAGCGAGTGGAAGCTATCATCAGTCAATTTGATGTGGTGAAGCATCGAGGCAAGATCTTGTCAGTGTTCAGTAATGCTCAAGCGGCTTTGGCTCTGATTGAAGAATATGGCAGTCTTGAAAAAGCGTTGTGGCAATTTGTTGATGGTAAGCCAATTATCAATCATTGGCAGGACCTGTCACAGGTTCCTGCTTCAAGCGATGAATCAAAAGCGATGAGTAAATTTCTCAAAAAGCGCGGTTTTAAGTTTGTTGGAGAAACGATCTGTTATGCGTTTATGCAGGCGATAGGCATGGTGGACGACCATTTGCAAACTTGTCCTAAAAAGAGCGCGTCGTAACGCTTCATTGAGTTGTCATTACAAGCCCGCGTTTATCGCGGGCTTGGTTTGTTATTTGGTGTCGCAGCTAAGACATCAGTGCACCTTTTACTTTAGTAAGACGCTTCGGTTTCTAGTATTGATGCGTTGTAGCGAGCAAAGCCTTGCTCTAGGTCGGCCAGCAAGTCGTTGACATCTTCCAATCCAATATGTAAGCGTATAAGTGTGCCTTCAAAGTGTGGATGCGCGACCGTGCGTAGGCTATTGAAGCTTTTTGGTTCATTAGCGAGAATCAGACTCTCGTAGCCGCCCCATGAATAGCCCATACTAAAATGCTTCATGCCATCCAGCAGTACGGTGGTTGCTTTTGGGTAGCTGCTTTTTAAAACCACTGAAAATAGGCCATTACCGCCAGTAAAATCACGTTGGAAAAATTCATGCCCAGGGCACGTTTCCAGTGCAGGGTGGCGAACATGATCCACTTCAGGGCGATTTTGCAGCCATTGAGCAACCTTCAGGCTATTCTCTGCGTGTTGACGCAGGCGCACATCCAAGGTGCGAATGCCTCGTAGGCCAAGGTAAGCGTCGTCAGCCGAAACACACTGACCCATTAGATAGCTTTGTTCACGTAGTAGGTCCCAGTATTTTTCATTGGCGACCGCGGTACCAAGCATAACATCGGAGTGACCAACGATGTATTTGGTTGCGGCTTGAATGGAGATATCAACGCCGAAATCAAACGGTGAGAAGTTAACGCCAGCAGCCCAAGTGTTGTCGAGCATGACAACGATATCTTGTTCATGAGCGATGCGAGCCAATGTTGGGACATCTTGGACTTCCATCGTGATGGACCCGGGAGATTCCAAAAATAGCACTTTGGTATTTGGTTGGATCAGATCTCGGATTTCAGCACCAATTGTCGGGTCGTAGTAGGTGGTTTCAATCCCCATTTTCTTCATGATTTTGTCGCAGAAATCACGAGTTGGCTCATAGCAGGTATCCACCATTAAAATATGGTCACCGCTTTCAACCACTGAAAGAATCGCATTGGAAATCGCAGCCGTACCGCAGGGATAAAGAGCACAACCAGCGCCGCCTTCCACTTCCACCATCGCGTCTTGTAGCGCAAAGTGTGTCTGAGTGCCGCGACGACCATAAAACAAGGTTTTATTGGCGCGATTGATAATGGCGTTATTCTTTTCGGCGACGGTGTCAAAAACGACAGTGGATGCTCGTTGAACGGGAGGGTTCACCACGCCATTGGTCCACTTTTTATCGCGACCCGCTGTGATGAACTTGGTTTGTTTTCCTTCTGACATAAGAAGTCCTTGTCTTAAATCGTGAACGTATTTGAGTATATTTAAACCACGCTCATTATGACAAAGCAAGGCTAGTGGGCATGATTACCTTGAAATGGCGAAAAAAAAGACCGAGCTCAGCTCGGTCTTGGCGTTATAACAGAGGATTGAATAGGTAGAAGGCTCGCTCTAAAAAGCGGAAGTAGATTGAGCGTTGTTGCCAATCTTCCAGCGACACTGTGTGTGACTGTTCAATATAGCCAGACTGAAGTTGGTGCATTTTTTTAGTGAACTCTTGATCATCAATGGCCAAAGTCACTTCAAAATTGAGCCACAAACTGCGCATATCCATATTTACGGTACCAACTAAGCAAAATTGCTCATCAATTACCACCGATTTAGTGTGCAGCAGACCACCGTAAAATTCGTAAATTTTTACACCCGCTTGCATTAACTCACTGTAAAACGCTCTTGATGCCCATTGCACCATCATGGAATCGTTTTTATGTGGAATGATCAACTCCACTTTAACGCCTCGCTGTGCGGTCATTTTTAAGGTTTCGAGTAAATCGGAGCTCGGAACAAAATAAGGCGTTGTGATTCTAACCGAATCATTTGCTTGGTTAATAGCCAGTGTTAATACCTGATAAATCAGATATTCCGGCATTCCTGGTCCTGATGGAACAACTTGAATTGGATGCTCAGAGCTCTTTTTCTCAAGTTCGCATTCAGGAATAAGGGGGAAGCTACGCTCGCCGGTCTCTACTTCCCAGTCCCAACTGTGGATCGCGGAGAGAACATTGACCGTTGGCCCTGTGACTCGCACCATAATATCTATCCATTGGCCGACCCCAGAATCCTGCTTGAAAAAGGCCGGGTCAACCATGTTCATGGAACCGGTGTACGCGACTTTTTCATCAACAACGATGATTTTTCGATGCTGGCGAAGATCAAGGCGGCGCAGGAATATACGCCAAGGGCTTACCTCTAGTGCTTGCACAACACTAATTCCCGCTAACTGCATTTTTTTAAGCCACTCGCTACGGAAAAAGCGAGGGCTGCCAGCGGAATCAAGCAGTAGTTTAATCTCGACTCCGCGCTTTGCAGCAGCAATTAGTGCATTGGCCACCTCATCGGCCATACCGCCCGGATGCCAAATATAAAAAACCATTCGAATGCTAGTTTTAGCTTGATTGATATCGTCAATCACCGAATGCATGATGTCCTGCGGTGAACTTTGTAAAGAGAGTTCATTGCCACTTAACGCTGGCAGACCTAATCGGTTGTTACATAGTTCATCAATACGGGAAATATGGCGACCAAAATTTTCGGTTGAGTGTGCTTGGCAGTCACTGAGTTTCGAAAACCAGTCGACAAAGGGGGAGAGCATTTCTTTTGCTCGGTCGGCACGCTTGCGGCCTAAATTAAGTTCACCAAATAGGAAATAGCACAGTACGCCAACAATCGGAATGATGTAGATCACCATCAACCAAGCGAGCGAAACGCTGACCGCTCGGCGCTTGAGTACGACACGTAAGGTAACACCTGCGACTAATATCCAATACAGTACGATGCTGGCGAGAGTGACGAAGTGATAGAACTTTTCCATCTAAATTCCTAGACAAGGATCATAACTTCATAGTGGCCGATTTTGTGAGGTATAACAATAAAAGCTGAACGAAATGAGGCAATTAATAACAGGAAGTCAGAATAGAGCACAAAACGTATTTGAAATAGGGGATGTGTGTTTAATGAGGTTAAGAAACTGTTATAAAATCTTCAGTTTGTTTAAAAAAGCAGCGAATGAGCACGAATAGTGTGTGCTGAGTGGTAAATGCAACTGATAGGGTTCCAATTTTATTCTCAAACTGTTTTACTTGCCATACATCGTGCGTCACTAAATTTTAAATGAAGTGTAAACATTGATTTACACCACCCTGTTTTGACGCTCACAATGCACACACAACAAAGCGGTAAACAATTATGGCAAGTAATTCAAGAGGCCATTTCTCGACGAAATTAGGTTTCATTATGGCTGCGGCGGGTTCCGCTGTAGGTCTTGGTAACGTATGGGGCTTCCCAACGAAGGCGGCAAGCAATGGCGGCGCTGCGTTTTTAGTCATCTATTTGGCGATGGTATTTCTCTTAGCGTTCCCGATGCTGGTTGCAGAACTCACCATTGGTCGCCATGGCCAGTCTAATCCAATCGCATCTTTGCGTTCTATTTGGACTAGAAATCGTACCGCAGCCAGTGTCTTTGGTGTTATTGCGATGATCGCCGCTTCGATGATTTTGAGTTTTTATTCGATTCTCGCCGGCTGGTTAATGGGCTTTGCTGCCGCACCTGTTTTAGAGGTTGTGGGTTTACAAAGTGCAGCCGATTGGTTGGTCAATTTTGGTGATGCTCGCAACGTAATTCTTGCAGTGCTTTTCTCTCTGTTGACGATTTACGTCGTACAAAAAGGCGTGGCCGATGGTATCGAAAAGTGGTCGACCCGTTTAATGCCGATGCTGTTTGTACTGTTTGGTGTGATGATTATTTATATCCTTACCCAAGACGGAGCAATTGATGGGTTGAAGATGTACTTGATCCCCGATATTTCTCATGTCACTCCGAGTTTACTCGTAGACTCAATGGGGCAGGCGTTCTTTTCATTGTCATTGGGTGTGGGTTCGATGATGGTGTACGGTTCATACCTTAAGAAAGACGTAAATATCCCTAAAACAGCCGCGCAAGTTGCTGCGATTGATACCGCTGTCGCATTTAGCGCTGGGTTGCTGATTCTGCCGGCGATGTTTGTTGCCAAAAACAACGGTGTAGAAATATTTGATAAAGCGGGCGAGCTCATCAGTTCTGGCGATCTAGTATTTGCGGTACTACCTGCAATGTTTGACACCATGGGGAGCATGGGCTTTATCGTTGGTACCGGGTTTTTCGTCTTAATGGTGATTGCAGCGCTTACCTCTTCAATTTCACTTCTGGAAGTGCCAGTGTCTTGTGCCCAAGACGAGTTGAATATGACCCGTGGGAAAGCAACTTGGGCTATTGGCGGTGCCATTCTCGTATTGAGTATTGTCATTGCGCTTAATTTTGGGTCACTGTTTGGGTTAGTCGCGGATATTTCGACAGTATATATGCAACCTCTACTTGGTGTGGTTTGGGCGATTGTGGTTGGTTGGATTTGGAATCGCAATAAATTGCTCAACGAACTTAAAGAAGGTAACCCAGAGATCGCGCAAGGACTATTTTGGAAAATTTGGCCTTGGTATGTGCGTATTGTGTGCCCAGTAGCAATTTTAGCCGTATTTCTATTCTCAATTTTGTAAATGGTGATATGCGTCTCATAAAAGCTCCTAATATAGGAGCTTTTTTTACATTGAGCCAAAGGTCAATAAAGATGTCTGACCATTAGACGATAACAATATGATAATCGGTAAATGATGCTAGGCACGGCAAACCGATAGCACGTTATTACAATCAGGAAGGTGTATTTTGAAATTGTCAGTGAGAAAAAAACTGTATTTGGGTTTTGGCGCTATTTTAGCGATCTTGATTTTGATGGTGAGCTTAATTTGGAAAGAAGTATTGTCGTCACATGCGGTCGCGGATGAGATTCGTCTCGATGATGTACCTGAAGTGGTCAACTATCTAATTATGATCGATGAGGCAGGCGATGTTTATCGCGATGCAACCGGGGCTGTCACGGGGTTCAAAGGGGCTATCGACGATTATTATACCAATAAACAGGAGTTTGCTGACGTCGTCGCTAAAATTAAGTTATTGGAGCAAAGCAGTCCTAGCGACTTACGCCGTGTAGAAGAGATCGAGCACTTGATGGCTCAGTTTACTGGCAGCTTTGAAACTAACATTGCGCCGATGTTGGAAGGTAACTATACCTTTGCAGCCGTAATGCCGTTATTGGGGCGTTATTACAATGAATTTTTAATCCCAATTGAGACAATACTAAATGAAGTCGCGACGACTGAGATCGCGGATACCGATGTTGCTTTATTGGGCTTGAGTGAATCATTTACAAAAATTGAATACACGATTGCGGTTCTTTCTTTGATTGCGCTAATTCTTACGTGCGGAATTGCGTACGTGCTATCTAACTCAATTACCACACGGCTCAGTAAACTGGAAGAAGTTGCTCAAGCGGTTGCTGAAGGCGATCTAACGGCTGATGCCATTGTGGATAAATCGGGTGATGAACTCGCGAATTTGGCGGTGTCAATTAACAGAATGCAAGGATCGCTGGTTACTTTGATTGGCTCGATTTCTTCAGTTTCAAGTGAAGTTAAAGTTGTGACCAAAGATCTTGAGTCGATTAGTCAAGACGTAGTCAGTGGTGCATCTGCACAGGCTGATAAAGCTGGCTTGATTGCTACGGCAGCTGAAGAATTAAGCTTAACGATTGCCGAGGTGGCTCAGCAAGGTAGCGCGACGTTTGAAGAATCGAAGCGCTCAGAATCAACGGCGGAAGGTGGTCGTGATGTGATTCGTGAAATGGTGGCGAGTATTCAACAGGTCAGCCAACAAATGGGTGATATGTCGACTCAGATGAATCAGCTGGGCAGTCATGGTGAAAAAATCGGTTCTGTGATCAAAGTGATTGAAGATATAGCAGAACAAACCAACTTGTTGGCTTTGAACGCCGCGATTGAAGCGGCGCGTGCCGGTGAATTTGGTCGAGGGTTTGCGGTGGTTGCAGATGAAGTGCGAGCATTGGCGGAGCGTACAACGAATGCAACTAAAGAAGTGGCGGGTATTATCCAGTCGATTCAATCTGGCACCCAAGAAGCGGTGACCTTTACTGAAGATAACTGTCGTTTAGTTGAAATTGGCGTGAGTCAGAGCGAAGGTGCCGTCAATGCCTTGGAAGAGATTGTGGCAGGCGCAAGCCATGTACAAAGCATGATCAATTCCATCGCGACAGCGGCGGAAGAGCAAACGGCGGTAACGCGTGAAATTGCCGCGGACATTACCTCTATTAGTGATATTTCGGCTCATTCACTGGAACTGGCCAACAGCAGTTCAACCAATGTGGTTGGATTGAATCAGAAGGTGTCGCAACTGGAGGAGCTGGTGGGTAAGTTTCGAATTGCCTAGCAACATTGCTTCTTAATCGTTGCACTTAAACGCGACTCAACACTCCTCAAGCCTTTATATGGTGAAGAGGAGTGTATATACTCTGGGCTCCCAAATGGAGCCCTTTTTTTCATGTTTGATATCGTCTTTGACCATCCTGATTTTCTAATCATCAATAAACATCCTGATGTATCCGTTCACAAAGATGATGGTGATACTATGTTGTTGCAAGAAGTCGCTAAGTCTTCTGGTGATAAGTCGCTTTTTCTCGTTCACCGGCTAGATAAAATGACCTCAGGCTTGTTGATTTTAGCTAAGCATAGTCAGGCGGCCAGTGTTTTGTCCTCGTTGTTTGCTCAACGCCAGGTCGGCAAGTTCTATCTTGCGATTGGCAGTAAAAAACCTAAAAAGAAACAGGGTTTGGTACGAGGCGATATGGCGAGATCTCGTCGTTCTGCATGGATGCTGCTCAATAGCCAGGAAAATCCAGCTGTGACTCAGTTTTTCTCCCTTGCCGCAGAAGAGGGAGAGCGACTTTTCTTATGTAAGCCCCATACTGGAAAAACTCATCAAATCCGCGTGGCATTGAAATCGGTCGGATCTTCTATTGTTGGTGACCCAATTTATAATGTTGCCAGTCAATCTGATCGCGGTTATCTCCATGCGTTTGCGTTACGCTTTGAATATCTGGGCGAGCAATACGATTTTATCTGTGACCCACGTGACTACCCTCAATTAGGGACAAAGTGGTTACATGCAACGGTACAAGCTGGTATCGAACAGTGGTTAACTCCTTGGCAACTTAACTGGCCAGTCATTAAGAAATAAGAATTATTATGCAAATTAATCAATTAGCGACGTTTTTTGAACATGTTGAAGCACAACTTATCGTCGTGCCGGATGAAGTTCGCCGTCTATTCCATGGTCGAGGTCAATGTTGGCAAGGGCTTGAGCAGTTGACCTGTGATTGGCTGCAGGGGCAACTTATTGTTAACTTGTTTAAACCGGTTGATGACGCATTTTTGCAGCAGTTAAAACAAGGTTTGACAGCTCTGAGCCAATCGGACGTTTGGCAGCAAAAACAAGGACGTACAATATTACTACAACACCGCTATAGTGATGGTGCTCCGTCGGAGGTGTTGTTGGGTGAATTTGATCCGCGTCCCGTGGTGGTTGAATCTGGTTTGAAGTATCAGCTTGATATCGGTCGTAACCAAAACTTCGGTTTGTTCTTAGACATGCGTTTAGGCCGTGATTGGGTTAGAGAGCATGCGAAGCATGCCAATGTACTTAATCTTTTTGCTTATACTTGTGGTTTTTCATTGGCGGCGATTGCTGGTGGGGCAGATCAAGTGGTTAACGTTGACATGGCGCGCGCTTCGCTAAATAAAGGTCGCGATAACCATAAATTAAACGACCACAATATTAATCAGGTGCGCTTTCTTGGCCATGATATCTTCAAATCGTGGGGCAAAATTAAGAAAGCAGGCCCTTACGACATGATTATTATCGATCCGCCATCTTTCCAAAAAGGCAGTTTTGCTTTGACTAAAGATTATCAAAAAATCTTACGTCGATTGCCAGATCTGTTGACGGATAATGGAGAAGTATTGGCGTGTGTGAATTCACCAGCAGTAGATTGCAGCTTTCTTATTGATGGTATGCAGCAAGAGGCGCCAGAGCTTAAATTTATTGAGCGCTTGGAAAACCCGCCAGAATTTGCCGACATCAATGAACAAGCATCGTTAAAGTGCTTGGTGTTCAAGAAGTAATGATATCGATATTGTTGCAACGGTATTGAATGAGAGATAAAGCCCTTGATGCCATTCATCAGGGGCTTTTTATTTTAGGCGATGAGCGTCGTTAGCTAAGTGTTCTATAGCCAGCATAAATACGCGTTGCAGTCGTAAACCAGCATGCCGCACCATAAACATAGGCAATCAAAGCAAAGTGCTGTGGTAATAAGCAGAATAGGATGAAGCACGCAATGGTTTCGGTGCCTTCCGTCAGGCCGCTCATATAGTACAGTGACTTATGTTTATAAACCGGATTCTCAATCCCTCGTTTACCCGCCATGACAGCAAAAGCGAGAAAGCTCGAACCGGTGCCGATAAAAGCAAAGATAATGAATGCACCCGCGACAGCATTCTGCTCCGGATTGGCGAGTACAAAGCCAAACGGAATAAGAGAGTAGAATAAAAAGTCTAAGCTGATGTCGAGAAATCCACCCGCATCAGTAATACCCTGAATACGAGCTAATGCTCCGTCTAAACCATCGCAAATACGGTTGCATACGATAAATAGCAAGGCCAACACGTAGTGTTGTTCAACTAATGCGGGTAGTGCTAAGCAGCCAACAGCAAAGCCAAATAAAGTCACTTGATTGGCCTTGATATTGGCATTATCGAGCTTACTTGCAGCGCAATGCAACGGTTGGCGGATCAATTGAATACTGAATCTATCTAACATGGTCTACCTTAAATTTTGGTGCTATTACAGTCGCTAGAGGCTTGTGGCCATTGAATAACGGTGGCCTGACTGGGAACATCATTGATGTCATGGGTTACGAGTAGGGTCGGAATATTTGCTTCAGCAAGTTGTGCGACAACCCAATCTCTAAATTGGTGGCGCAGCGTCTTATCTAGCTTACTAAAGGGTTCGTCCAATAAAGCCACCTGAGGCTTGGCTAGGATCATGCGCAACAAACTAATGCGTGCACGCTGACCCCCAGAAATTTGATCTGGGTAAGAATCGGCTAAGCTCTGCAGGTCTACTGACTCTAAACAGCTTAATGCTTGTGCTTTGCGTGCCGGTTTTGGGACTGAATTTGGTAAAGCAAAGGCAAGGTTTTGCCAAATAGTGAGGTGGGGAAACAGTAAATCGTCTTGAAAAAGAATGCCAACCCCTCTTTGATGAGCAGGACGCTTTGCTATGTCATCGTTATCGAGCATGACTTCACCTTGATAGTGAAATTCATCGGATAAGTGACCTGAAATTAGATTAAACAAGGTTGATTTTCCGCATCCACTAGGGCCCATCAACGCGGTGACTTCGCCTTTGGCAATAGTAAGGTCGATGGACGAGCATAGTGCTTGGCCATCTTGCTTATAAATGATGAGGTTTTTGAGCGAAAGAGTCATGAGTCAAATTACCCTTAGATAAAATTGTGCGTCGCTGGGTTAGCCGACCAAAAAAAATTGCGATGGAGAAAAAGATAAATGGCAGTAGTGCCTGCAATAAAGCGTAGATTGCGGTCACTCGGCGATCGAAGCCACTAGAAAGTGCAACAGCTTCTGTTGTGATGGTGACAATTCGCCCACCTCCTAGCATCAATGTTGGTAGATATTGTGCAAGGCTGACACTGGCGCCCACTGCCCAAGCGTAAAGCAGGGCGGGCAATAGCATCCGCAGTTTTACTTGGACAAAGACCTGCAATGGTGACTTGCCAAGACTTAGTGCGGTTTTGGAAAAGCTAAGGTTATAACTTTTCCAACTCCCATCTAAAGCCAAATACACAAACGGAAAGGCAAAGAAAATATGCGACCATACTACCCAGAAAAAGTAGAGTTCGCTGGAGAGATATAAGCTCGCAATTTGTAAACCAAATAATAAAGAGAGCTGTGGAATCAACATCGGTAAAGCGATGACATAATCAGGGATATGTCGCTTATGACTCACTTTATATTCCTGTGCTACAAGCCCCAGGAGAAGGGATACGCTGGCGGTAATCATAGCCAATGTCAGGCTGCTCACTAAAGTTGGAGCCATATTGGCCCACTCAAGTTGCCAGAAACGCTCGCTGAAGCGAGTGGGCAGTATATCTGGAAAGCGCCAGCGATGAGCAAAGCTCCACACTAGCAATAGTGGAAAGATCAGCGCGGCCAGCAAAGCTGAAACTGAAAAGATCGTTGCGCCCGGTAATCGCCACCCGAATCGACCGGAAAACTGCCATGTTTTCCACCATTGCGTCACTCCTCTTTCAATCAATATCACCACCAGCATTAAGCCGCTGGCGAGTAAAAACAGTATCATCGCACCAGCTGACGCGCGTGGCATAATAGTGAGATCAGGATCGTTAAACCATTGCCACACTAATACTGCGAAGGTAGGCGGGTTGGTTGGGCCAAGAATGAGCGCGAGATCTACCACTGCGACACCATAAGCCACGACAGCAAATAATGGAAAACGCATTTTGCTTAGCCACTGTGGCAAGATCACTTTGAGCCATGTTTGTTGTACTGAGTAGCCTAGAGATTGAGCGACTTGTTGGCTACGCTCAAGATCAAGTTGTTGTAGCACCGCAATACTCATTAACAATAGAAAAGGAATTTCTTTTAATGCTAGCGCCAAGGTTAAACCAAGGGCATAGGGATCATTGACCAGTAAAGCGGTCTCGCTAGTGTTAACGGCAATGCCAAACCACTGGTTTGCTATTCTGGCCAGCATACCGGTTGGTGCAAACAAAAAGGCAAACCCAATGGCAAAAGCAACGTGTGGCATCGCTAGAAGAGGAGAGAGTAACGTTTCTACTTTCTGCCAGTATTTTCTGCCCCAGAGTTGCTGCAAAATGGCAAAACAAAACAACGCGGCTAAGTAGGTACTGATTAAAGCGCTAAATAGGCTTAAGAGTAGCGATTGTTGCCAACCACTCCATGCGAATAATTGCTGATAGCCAAGCCCTGAAGGGGTGGAAAAACCCAAAGATGGAATGTAATTGAATGACGAGAGCAATACGCCACTTAAGCCGGGAATCAGCGGTAGAATCCCAACCAAAATCACTACTAGGTACGATAGTCTAAACATCGGGCTCTCGTCATTCTTTACTCAAAACTACTGGCTAAAATTAGTTGCCGTAGCGTTTTTGCCACTCTTTTTCCAGAGCGATTTGCCAACTAGGGTGCGGTTCTGCCACAGAAGGGAATAACTTGGTCTGTTTTGCTGAACCTTGTAAGTGCTGATTTTGTAGTACAGAGGGATCGCCCCATATATTTAAATCGCCTTTTCGTGACTGTGCTTCAGGACTAAGAAGGAAGTTGATCACCACTTGAGCTCCTTGAGGGGAGTTTGCATTCCAAGGAATAGCTAAAAAGTGGATGTTTGATAGCGCCCCCGCTTCCATTGCATAAGCTTTTGTTGTGTCAGCAAGTTTACCGGTAGCTTGCGCTGAAAAGACCGCATTGGGATTGAATGTAATCGCAAGGTCGATTTGCCCATCATCCAATAATTGAGTCATTTCCGAAGAGCTAGTTGGAAACTGCTTTCCTTGTCGCCAAGCGACACTATGTAAACGATCTAAGTATTGCCATAGTGGCTGAGTGAGGTGGTCAAAATCGACTTGAGAAACGGGTTGATTTAATGCCGCGTCGTTTGCGGTTAGCTCAATCAATAAGGCTTTTAAAAAGCTGGTACCGTGAAATTCAGGTGGACGAGGGTAACTGATCCTATTTGGGAAGGCTTGCGCGTAGCTGAGCAATTCAGCAAAAGAACGTGGTGGGTTATTAAGACGTTCACTGTCATGAATAAAGACTAATTGCCCAACGCCCCAAGGCGCCTCAAGCCCAAGAGTTGGTTCAGAAAAATCACTGTCTACAGGAAGCGATTTATCCACTAATTGCCAACTTGGTAATGCATCAACAAATGGGCCAAATAGTAGATTGTGATTCTTCATTGATTTGAAATTCTCACCGTTGATCCAAACCATATCGACACTGCCGCCGCTATTTTTACCTGCGGCTTTCTCCGCGAGTAAGCGTGAGGTTGTCTCTGCAATATCCGTTACCTTAACGTGCTTGAGTGTCACGCCGTACTGTTGTTGTACTTGCTGAGCTGCCCAGCGGAGGTAATTATTGATCTCTTGGCTTCCACCCCAAGCATGAAAATAGACCGTTTGGCCTCGTGCTTGTTCGGTTGTTTGTTGCCATTTATCGGCCGCCAACGAGGAAAAGCTAATAAACAGAGTAAAAATGAACGTTAACAGCCTTGTCATAATAGTTCCTATCTTCATGGGTGAAATACTTCATGAGTAAATGAGTCTGTTCTGCTAGACCGGAGTAAACACGAATTGCATTCATTATGACGTAAAAAAGATGTTTTTTTTTAGGTATTTGGCCAGATTGTTAGTTGTTTGTATGTAAAGTGTGCGCTTTATGAATTTTTGAACGAAATATGATTCATTAATAAGAGATGGAGAGCGCTTCTAGCTGTTTCGGATAATATTTGTGACATTATTTGAGTTTGCTCAAAAAGAAAAAGCAGCCTAAGGCTGCTTTCTAATCATTCAAATAACAGTAAATTTAGGAATTATTTCCAGTCACTTAGTTTGAATGTCAATGTATGTGCATCGTTCTTTAACACTAGGCTGTCGTTCGTTAGTGTCATATCGCTCCACTCTGAAAGCGTTTTAGAGAATGCTTGCTCAACGGCCATTGATTCGCCCATACACATTTTCATGGTAAGAGCCATTTTTTCAATGCGGAATTGGTTGTTTTTAAGCTCTGCTTGGCCGAAGAAATTGTTGCAGCCAGCGTTGCCGTTTGCCGTCATTTTTTCACCCACTTCTAGGTTTGGCAGTGCCTGACCTTCTTCAGCGGTAACTGCTTTGCCATCAACGCTTACAAGTGACCAGTTGTGGTGTTGTAGGTCAGTTGTTGTGATTTGCTTCACATCATCACCGTTGCTTGCGCATGCTGTCATTAGGATAGGTAGAGAAAGTGCTGCAAGTAGCTTTTTTGAACTAAGCTTCATAGATATAAACTCCAAAAAACAATAAGGTATACGTCTATATACCAAGTAAAACCGTATTGCTGACAATTATAAGTGATGGATGAATATTTGTGTTAGCTTTTGGTCATAGTTTAATGTTTTATTTTGCATTTCACGCACTTATGGAGAGATTATGGAGCAGTTAGAGTTTTTTTCTATCCCTAGTCCATGTGTGGGCGTGTGTTCTGTTGACGAAAAAGGATATTGTCACGGTTGTATGCGCAAGCGTGAAGAGCGCTTCAATTGGCTATCAATGGATGCTGCGCAAAAATTACATGTGATTAAGCTGTGTCGTCAGCGCTATCGCCGTAAAAAACAGCAAGAAAGTATGATGGAATGCAAGGCGACAAAAAACACTGAAAGCGTTGAAGTTAATAACCCACAAAGCGATTTATTCGATAAGTGATAATCTATTCAGACGCTTTCAATCTGCAATGGTAATTATTTCATTCCCCACTTGTCACTTACCCAACCACCCGCATGGTCATCGAAATGACAGCCTGAAAAACGATGATTTGCTTCGAAGTTTGTCTCACCCTCCGGTTGATCATCGATGAGGTGTTGTACATGAGCTACCATTGGGTCACCGCTTTTCAGTCGATGCTGTCTTGTCGCAACTTCTTTGATGAGTTGAAGACGGTAACAATTACTAGCACGTTTCATAGCGGATTCCTCTGTTGTTCGGCCTATAAAAAAGTTAGAACTCCTAACCAAGAGCGTCAATGCACTTTTAGATAATTTTTCTATTTGTGAGGATTTTTTTGTCGAATTTTTGGTGTTATTGAGCAGTAAAAGCGCAAGCTAACCATATATTTAACTGCGAAAAGGTGACATGAAATTGAAATAAAAGATTCATATTGACCTTGCCGTGGGGGCAAGGGTTATTGTGGATCTTCCGATTGATGCGAGGAACGAAGGATGTCTTGTTGTAATAAAGCGCCTAATGGTGGAAGTCGCCAGTTGGGTGGGCTACTGAAAGTTATGGCCACAATGTTTGTTGGTTTGCTTGTGATGGTACTGATCTTTGGCTGATGGATATTCAGGGCCAATATATAAGGCCCGTTCACGTTGCGGTGATGACGGGCCCTAAAATCGAATAATTTATTAACAGCGCAGTTTATTCGTTGCTACAAGTTTGCTGTGAAACAAATTCGTCGGCCATAAGTTGGCCGCGACTATTGCGCATTTTAATCCGATAGCTCAACCCAGCCTCGAGGTTTGCTTTGGTTTCTTTGTTGGTGCAATAACGAGTAATACTGGTATTGAGCACTTGTCGCAAAGGCTTCGCTCCTTGTTGCTCTTGGTTGTATACCATCATTATTTCAATAGTGCTCCCTTTTGCCGATGCTCGCATGATTGACAGTGGTCCCGCTTCCAAGGGTAATTCTGCTGCAAGAAGACTTGCTCGATTAGAGGCAAGCAGTTCTAACTGGCGTTGTTGGTTACCATCAGAGGCACAACCCATTAATCCGCTGGCAAGCAAGAGAGCAATAGTCAAATGCGTTTTCATGGCTAAAATACTTTCTTAAATGGCTTAACGACAACCGATTGGTAAACACCCGCGTCAATGTATGGGTCATTGTCTGCCCAATCTTGCGCATCTTGTAGAGAATTAAATTGTGCAATCACGGTTGAACCTGTGAATCCAGCTTCTCCAGGGTTATCCGAATCAATGGCTGGCATTGGTCCTGCCGTCAAAAGGCGACCTTCATCTTGAAGTTGTTGCAAACGTTCGAGGTGGGCAGGGCGAACGCTCATTCTTTTTTCAAGTGAATTATCAACATCTTGAGAGAAAATTACATACCACATATGGTGTCCTTGTCAGCTAATTGGATAGAGTGTCACTCTACGTGAAGGAGAAAAAATTCAAACCAGCATGTAGAGAAAATGTGAGTTTATTCGTTGTGTGTAGCGTCTTTGCTACACACCCATAGGCTAGACAACAATAGCGCGTGGCTTGCCTGTTGAGTCGATGGCGACATAGTTGAACGTGGCATCACACACCATAAAGCGGTCTTCGATACCATGCTCTTTGACGGGTTTAACCCATACTTCTAAATCAATACTCATGGATGTACGACCGATTTTGGTACATTCACCATAACAGCACACAACGTCACCAACTTTTACTGGTTTTTTAAAGGTAATGCTAGAAACGGATACGGTGACAATACGCCCACCGGAGATTTCCTTCGCCAGAATACCGCCCGCCAAATCGAGCTGAGACATAATCCAACCACCAAAAATATCACCGTTGGCATTGGTATCGGCAGGCATTGCTAAGGTGCGAAGAAGGAGTTGCCCCCTCGGTGAACTGTTTTCCTGACTCATTTTGACATCCACAACATAATGATGTCAGTTCGAATAATTGAACTGAAATTAATGGGTTTTATCTATAAAAAAGCGACCTAGACTGGGGCCGCTTTTTGACGATTATACTGCTTTGGTTTACTAAGGTCATTAGATAAACCAAAGTGCTCTTATGGTGTTACTCACCTTGCTCTTTGTCTTCTTTTGGTAGGTGCTTATAGATATAAACACCAGAAAGGAGTGTGAAAGCAAAGGTAGCCACAAGTAGGCCGAACACTTTGAAATTGACCCACACATCGAGAGGCAGCTCAAAAGCCACGTAGATATTGAGTGCGGAACAGACAAGGAAGAAAACCACCCAGGCCCAAGTGATTTTTGTCCATACCTGTTCAGGTAAGGTAATTTCTTTGCCAAGCATGCCTTTTATGGCTGATTTGCCAATCAGGTGGCTGATCGCTAAGCCAATGGCGAACAGAGCATAGACGATAGTCACTTTCCATTTTATGAAGTTGTCATCGTGTAGAAAAATTGTCATACCACCAAAAATGGCCACCATCAGAAAGGTGATGAGCTGCATTTTTTCGACTTTCTTATATAGGGCGAAAGTCACAACAATTTGGATAGCACTTGCGACGATAAGAGCGCCAGTGGCAACGTAAATATCAAACATCTTGTATAAGACAAAAAAGATGATGAGTGGAATAAAGTCAATCAGTTGTTTCATCGCGAGTATCTATGGGTGTTGGAATCAGTATGAGAAGAGCTCAGTCTACTCAATTCGTCCCGGAACACAAATTAGATGTGTTGTTACCAGATTAACTTTATTGTCCAACGCAGCCATTTAGTGAGGAATGCTGGTTTTTAAATCTTCAAGATAACCTTCATCTCTTAAAGCATCGACAGTGCCAATTAATTCTTCATTACTCATCGAAAAACAACTCGATTTACCCGTCATAACATTTAAGTATTGATGATATTCAGGTTCAGTAAAGTGGCCAATTCTATCCACGAGTAGGCACTTGATACCATGATGAATCAGGTGATAATAGGTGTGGCGCTTCATTTCCATAACGTCTCTCCATATATGGTGTGGCCAACGCTAGCCACGGATACGCTTAATACCTTAATAAGCATATTGGATGCCAACATAGAGATGGATTTATCGGAATGATTTGCTTAAAAACGGTCGATTTTTCGTAAACTGACCGTCATTACAGGATGCAAAATGAGAAGCGTAAAGGATTAAACTTCGATTGTTTCGCGTTGTCTGCGTTTTTGAATCGTCGCAAGTAGCGCCTCTTTAGAAGTGGGCTTAGTTAAATGACCATCCATAATTTGACTGATTTTATCCAGCTCTCGTTGCCCTGACTCGCCAGAGAGGGCATAGACAGGAATATGGGGATAGGTTTGCTTTATGATCGTTGCGGCTTCAAAACCATTCATGACTGGCATTTGAATATCCATAAAGACCAGATCGACCGAATTGTTTTGAATTATCTCCAATGCAACTTGTCCATTATTGGCCAATATTGCATCGTAACCCAGTTGGTTGAGCAACAATTTGACTAATTGACGTTGCACTTCTTTATCATCAACCACCAATATTGTGTAGCTCTGAGGGCGCAGAGTTTGCCCACTTTCTTTGTTTGGATTTTGGTCATTCGTGTTATCAATCTCTGGGAGAGTTTGTGCCGTTCTCAGCAGAGAATCCACAGGGAATGATAGATGAAACTCAGTAAAAGAACCAACTTTGGAATAGCATTGAATTGAGCCGCCAAAGGCCTTCATAACTCGTCGACAGTATCCAAGCCCAAGGCCACTACCACCGCTTTTATTATGGGAATAAAAATCATCGAAGATGCGAGTCTGTAGACTTTTAGGAATACCGGGCCCGGAATCTCGGATCACCACGAAATTCTCATATTTTCCGGTAATGGTGCTTATATCTATACTGCTTTTCGGATAGGAATCAAAATAGTAAGTGGCGTTACGTAAGAGATTAAAGATGACGAAGTTAAACAGTGTGTCGTTAATTTTGGCATAAAAATCGTGTGTAATGTTGACGCTTAAACGTTGACGCATCTCTTCAGAATCGAATGCGTAACGCTCAACCGCTTGTTCAACGGCTTGTTTTATCGAAGTTTGTACCGCAGGCTCTTGCTCAAGGGATGCGTCGTTCACCTCGCGCAGGATAATGTCGATCAGTTGGCGGCCTCGGTCGATGGCCACTTTGCCTTTGAGCAGTTCTTTTTCTAACTCAATTCTCGGCGCGTTTTGTTGTAATTTGACGTTCAGCTGTTCAAATTGGAGTTGCACTTGTGCAAGAGGGTTACGCATTTCATGGGCAATTGAATTTGCTAATGCTTGGGCTTGGTGTACTTTTCGGTCTGCATTGATGTAACCCTGTGCTTTCTTTAGTACGTATTGCAGCGCGTGAATTTCTTCACAGAAATAAAGATGACCACTGCGTTTTTTACGCGCAATAAGTAAATGACTCATTTGATTGTCATGATCAAAAATTGGCAGAACTAGAGCGACGTTCTCCCGCTTCATTTTAAGATAGAGCTGCTGCAAAACCGAGCTAACGCTTGAGTGGATCAGAACTTGCTCTTCAATTTCTTCAAAAATTAGCACGCTATTTTGATTGTATAACTGTGAGGTATAGGCCTTCTCATCTTGCAAATTATAAACAAGTTGCAGATCGTGCTGGTCAATATCAAGTGTTTGAGCAATCTGTTCGATGGCTGAATTGGTCGATTTTTGAAATTCACGACTTAGCGAGTTAATTTTTTGATTTGGCGATAGAGCTTGGCCATAAACAAGTAGACTTGATAAACGTCGCGCTGATTTATATCCCGTTGACCATAAAAGCCCGGTTACTAGGCAAGAGGAGGCGATGACAAAGGTAAAGTCATACACAGAGATTGAATTGAGCACTAATACTAACGGAACCGTTATCGCGACACAGGATAGCAGAACAGATAATAGTGAAAATAAAATGTGTCGATTGCTATAAAAGCGTGAAGTAATGAGCGCGTATCCCATCAGCAGGACTTCGGTCATCGCTAAAGCGGGTGGCAACCATGACATAGTAAAATCGGCCCAAAACAGAGGGATTAGGGCGTGGATAACAATGGTCGAAACCATAAAGACACTGATGCCAAAGAGCATATAGAGTGATTTTATATGCTGTAATGGTCTAGTGCGCCGTGAATAGAGCAAAATATTGCGAAATGATAGAACGATCAGTGTTATGGCTGATAGAAAGAATAAAGCAGCCTGTTCACCAAGATCAATATGGAAGCGGCCAATCGCATAAACAGACACCCCATCTACGGTATGCCCTACATTATGATTCCAATAAATAGCTGCAGAGATTAGTATAACAAATACGACGTTCTGTATGTTTTTTGAGAGTGCAGAATCAATGGTGTTAACCAGTTTGCGTGTTACAAGATAAGCAAAGGTAAACGCTGATGCGGAAGCGAGGTTCGCCAATAGCGCCATTGATACGACGACATTATTGTCGACTCGAAGAAGTAACGGAGAATAAAAAAACGCATTGCTCAAAATCCAAGCAAAGACTGACATTGAATAAAAGAGATAGGGAATACTGATCTTGGTTTCAAATAGGCCACGCGACATTCTGAGTGAATGGACGAAATAGGCCGTCCAACCCAACACCAATGAAGCAACGGCGAGCAGTAACAGCAGAACTGGGTGCACGAAAGACTCAAACATAAGAGTATCCGTTAGACGCTAGCTTTACTGTCCATAGGGGTAAACTGATGCCCATCCATTCGCTGGAGGGTTTGTTACTGTTCATCTAAGCCAACATTATTTTATTTGTCGTAGTCTCTCTCATTAATCCACAGATACTCTTCGCTTGTAAATAGACGTTGGATTTATCACACGCGCTGTTGGTCACAAATTTTCCGAAATATTATAATTTGATGTGCATCAGGTTGCTTTAAGCTCAAATCATAAGCGATTTACATTGTTAGAATTTGGTTAATTAATCTGTCTCTGAGCATGATTGCTACATATGTATGATTTTTCTGTTTGTCGCTAGGTTATAAGCAACTGATTTTTATGAGTTTAGTCGTATTGTGCAAAAAAAATCCTCATGGCATCAATAAGCCTATATTCTGTGAGTTTGTTATTTGTTGGTGGTTAATGCTTTAAATTTGAAGATTTGTGAATTTAAACTCTAGTTTTTTGCTTGGTTTGTGAGGTTTATCTCGCTGATAATTATGAGAAAAGTGTTAACTGACTATAAAAATGTTGGCGAAAATCAGAAGCTTGGCATACACTTTCCAAGTAATGTCTCTATGTTATTGATTGACGAGGCGAAATGCTTTGGCGCTGTCTATCGACAGTGATGTTTAACACAGCTTTTGAGGAAAATTCTATGGCGCTCACTAAAGCCGATTTGGCAGAGAACCTGTTTGAAAAGCTTGGATACAGTAAACGAGATGCCAAGGAAACGGTTGAGGCATTTTTTGAAGAGGTTCGCAAAGCACTCGAAAATGGCGAGCAAGTGAAACTTTCAGGATTTGGTAACTTTGACCTACGTGAAAAGAATGAACGTCCAGGACGTAACCCGAAAACGGGTGAAGATATTCCAATTAGCGCGCGCCGTGTTGTCACCTTCCGCCCAGGTCAAAAATTGAAAGCTCGAGTTGAGACGATCAAGGGCGACAGCTAACACGTTATCGATGGATTGAAGTCGTTGTTATTACCACTGAAAAAGAGAGTTCTCTAGCCAGTGGTAATAAAAAAACACCCAAGCTTATGCTTGGGTGTTTTTATTTATATGGATAGTGCTGATTAACTAAAGGTTAATTAGTCACGTTTCCATAGAATATGGCAGAACTTATGTTCAGGATCTCGGCTTACCAGTAAGCGAGCAAAAACATCGTCTAACACGTCATTTTCTTCGTTGACCAAACCCACGCGAACTTCAGCGTAGGTTTCTTTATCAACATCAAAGCCGACATGCTGAGCCCAATCATCACCGGTCTCAACCAATTCTGCGGCGCCACGATCTTCAAACTGAGCAGTGAATAGGATCACATCAGCAGCTTCGAGATTATCTGGAGCCATCTCGAGGAAGATATCGTAAGCGGTGTCGATTGCATCGTCGTAAGAAATGAGTTCAGCCATAATTATGCGCGGCTCATGTACTTGCGTTCTGCAGTGTTGATGATCAGGCGATCACCATTTGCAATGTACTCTGGTACTTGTACTGTTAGGCCAGTTGCAAAACGTGCAGGTTTAGTACGAGAAGCTGCAGAAGCACCTTTGATTGAAGGGTCAGTTTCTTCGATAACAAGTTCAACTGTTGCTGGAAGCTCCAACGCAACTGCTGCACCGTTAACAAGAACAACTTGAAGGCCTTTAATTTCTTCAGTGATGAAAAGAAGCTCTTCTTCGATCTCTTCTTTCTTAAAAGTAAATTGAGTGTAATCTTCATTGTCCATGAAAATGTACTCATCGCCGTCAACGTAAGAGAAAGCAACTTGACGTTTAAACATGTCAACCGTTTCTACCACGTCGTCAGACTTAAAACGCTCGTCAGCACGTGCACCAGTGTTTAGATCAACACAACGCAGTTTGTAAATCTTTGCGCCGCCACGACCGCCAGGAGTCGTCACTTCGATGTCTTTAATAAGTAGGATTTTACCGTTTGATTCGATAGCAAAACCTTTCTTTAGCTCACTCGCCTTAGGCATGAACAATTTCCTTCATATGAGTTGTAAGGGCGGCATTATATACCCAACTAATTGGAAGATGCTATTTGAACTCGCACTGATATTGCTAGTTTTCAGCGATTCTCAGCTTGATTATCTTGATCGAAAAGCGACACTAAGAGAACATGTTCCATAATCTGTCATATTCCACGATTCTTTGATGATTTTAGCCACAATTAATCCAGCTTTGCCGTTTCAAGCTGAGTATAGTCAAGCGATACAAGATTTGGTGCGTTTCTTACGTTCAGGCCTAGGCGATAACTTGCATAGCATTTATGTTTTTGGCAGTGTCGCGCGTAAGAGTGCGGTGCCACACCGTTCAAACCTTGATGTTATCGTCGTGACAAAACAGAGTTTTGCAGAGAAGCGCAGCACGGTCTTCAATACCGTACGATGGCACTTCCAAAAAACTCACCCTCATATTACCGATATTGCGTTCAAAACGGCTCTGATTAGCGATATTGCCTCGCTAGACAGCATTTTTTCGTGGGGCTTTTTACTGCGTCATTGTGCTGTGTGTGTGCATGGCGAAGATTTATCTGAGTGCTTTGGCGATTACGAACCAAGCTGGGAAATTGCTAAGCACTGGAACATGGACGTGGAAGATTGGCTCTCTGTTTATCGCAACCGAATTGTACGAGCAAAAGATGACGCAGAGCACCTTAAAGCGCAAAAAATCATCGCTAAAAAACTACTCAGAGCGAGTTACTCTTTAGTCATCCCTCGCGCTAAAGGTTGGCATGATGACCCGATTGAGTGTGGAAAACACTTCTTGCGCTACTACCCTGATTTTCAAGTTGAAATCGAACGTTTGGTAATACTGCTTTCCAATCGAGTCGTCGCCAAACGGTCAGTGATTGGCGTCTTGGACTCGTATGGCGAATGGTTAGTGAAACAATACAAAAAAACGGAATTTAGAATTGGTTAGACTTGGTTTTTGTAGGGGATAAGGCGTATTGAAATGCGTCACAAATTCTTACACAACTGAGGTATATATCAGCTAAGTCATTTTATGAGCGCTATGTTAGGTGATGAGACTCACAGCCCTTCGCAATTGTTTGTTTTATTATATTGAAGATAATAAAACGTTAAATTAGGGCTATTGTATTGTCGAATGTCGTTACCAATAATGTGTTAAAAGTCAAAAAGGTAATAACTGACCAGTTGCAAGCGGTACGCGAAGGGTTACTGTGGATATTACCTTGCCTGATGATTATTTCGCTGATCCTATTTGCCGCCTCGCTTGGTGAATTTCTATTTGGTAAAGATGTACCGTGGGTCATTACGCTCTTTCAACTCCATAGCTTTGTTAACGACCTTTTCCCGATTTTACTGACGGCTGCGCTGGCTTACATCCTCGCGATGCGTTGGCGTTTGCCAAGGCCACCAATTGCTTTGGTGCTGATCGTTTACTTATCTCTTTTTAATCAACTCTTTAGTTTTACCGGTAGTACGGTTGTTTTTGAGCTTATTATTTCAATGCTCACGCCTTTATACGCAGTACCTTTAATTTCCTATCTTTATAAACTGCGTTGGATGAAGTTTGTCAGTAATAATCACCTTGGACGAATAGTTAAAGAGTCACTTAACCTCATCTTGCCCTGCATATTGGCCGGTATTTGCGTATTAGCGATTAACGCTGCGATTATTTTTGCGATTGAAGCCAGCAGTGTGCTGTCGATATTTGATATTCGCTATGATGACTCGCCGCTAGAATTCGGCGCGATCTTTGCCATGGTGAATTCGTTTTTGTGGTTCCTAGGCGTGCATGGTTATTACGGTTTGCTACCTTGGGTTGATGTGCTTCAAGGAGCGGTTGATGTTGCACAGAGTGATATGCTCACCTATGGCGTAACGAACCATTTTGTTAATCATTCATTTTTGGCGGTATTTACCTTTGTGGGCGGAGCAGGGGCGACGCTGGGTTTAACGTGTGCACTGCTGCTACTGAGTACCAATCGAGCTTATCGCTTGATTGCATTGGCCAGTTTGCCTCTCGGACTTTTGAACATAAATGAAGTGTTATTGTTTGGCTTGCCGATAATTTTTAATCCTAGATTATTTATTCCTTTTTTAATTGCGCCGGTGGCCAATACGATAGTGGCATACTTTGCAGTCAGTTTTGGTTTAGTTAGCGTTCCCGTGACCGGCATGCCATTTAGCAGTCCGGTGTTTTTTAATGCATGGATCGTGACGCAAGGTGATATCAATGCCAGTGTATTGCAGCTGGTTAATATCTTTGTGTCTGGGCTTATTTATGCGCCTTTCGTATTGATGCTCAATAAAACCATGGGTGATAAAACTATTCAGTTCTCTTCATTGGATACGACGTATTCGCGACGTGCCGAAGAGGCGCATACCTTGAGTGATGATCGCGTCAGTCAATTAGTGACTGCACATAAACGCCAGCAAGATTTGGAGCGTCAGCTGCATGCATTTACAGAAAAAGAATTTTGCATGGAGTATCAACCGCAAATTTGTCGGGTGACCGGACAAGTTGTAGGGTGTGAGGCTTTGATTCGGGCGACCGATAAACGCGGAAATATAGAGTACCCGGGCGCGTTTTTACCCGCTTTTGAACAGGCGGGTCTAATGAAAGACATTGACCGGTGGGCGGTTATTCAGGTAGTGCATGATCTAAAAATTGCCATTGCCGAAGGCTGGGCAGTGCCGACCAGCGTTAATTTAACGCCAGAAACAATTCTTGACCCTGATCTTATGGCGCAATTGACCGCTTACATTAGCCGCGTTGGCGAGTACGTACATGTGGAAATTACAGAACAGTCATTGCTACTTGATCAGGAGTTGGTGTCCGCTTCGTTGCATTCATTGCACAGTGTCGGGGCTAAAATCTACATTGATGATTTTGGTTCTGGTTTTTCATCCTTGAGTTATCTCACTATGTTTGATGTTGATGCGATTAAGATTGACCGCAGCTTTGTTCAGACCATTGAAAATACCAAAGGCCAAAAAGTATTTAATGGTTTGATTAGTGTGGCGCAAGATCTTGATCTCGCCGTCGTGGTTGAAGGGGTTGAGACTGAGAACCAACTGGAGCGCATTCCATTGCGCAATCACCTCTCAATTCAAGGCTGGTATTACAGCAAGTCGATTGCGCTGACAGAATTGCGATATTATGTCACAGAGCGGAATCGACTTATCAATGAACTAGAAGAGACCTAACTGCGGTTCGCTGAGCGTTTTGAAATCAATGCCAATAAAGGGAAGAATCGCTTCCGCGACGGGTTTTAACTGCTTATCAATATAGTGCTGATAATCAATAGCACTGCTCAGATAATCTTTAGGCTCTGGGCCATTGATGGTGATCAGATATTCAATCTGGCCGCGATTTTGATATTGCAACGCGCGGCCTAACTTCTCATTGATGCGATCAGCCATGCGAGCGGCTCTGACTTGTGGCGGTACATTTTTTTGGTACTCGCTGAGTTTACGGCGCAGGCGCTTCTGGTAAACCAACCTGTCGTCGTAATGTCCCGCTAAGGTATCCTCAACAAATTGACGTACGTATGCCGACGGATCTTCACCGTGGAAAACCATATCATACAATCGTTGCTGGAAAGATTGCGCAAGCGGTGTCCAATCGGTTCTCGCGCTTTCTAAACCCTTAAAGATGATTTTCTCTTGTTCACCTTCACCAATTAACCCCGCATAGCGTTTTTTCGATCCGGTTTCTTGGCCACGTATGGTCGGCATCAAAAATTTCTTATAGTGAGTTTCATACTCTATTTCTAAAATAGAGACGAGGTTGTACTTTTGTTGGAGATGCTCAGTCCACCATTGATTGATGTGCTCCACCAATGCGTGTCCAATGCTATCGGCTTGCGCTTGAGTCACTTGTCCATTCAGTGACACAAATGTTGAGTCGGTATCACCGTAAATGACTTGATAACCTTGAGCCTCGATCAGCAATTTAGTCTGCTTCATAATTTCGTGCCCGCGCATGGTAATGCTTGATGCCAGACGGGTATCAAAGAAACGGCAACCGGATGAGCCTAATACGCCGTAGAAGGAGTTCATAATGATTTTTATCGCTTGCGAAAAGGCTTTCTCATTATTGCGTTTTGCTTGATCACGAGCGGCCCAAAGATTTTCGATCATCTTGGGTAAAAAATGGTCGCGACGATGAAATTGACCGCCGCGAAATCCCGGTACGGCCTGAGTGTCGAGTAGGCCAATTTCCTGTTTTAACCCCTCAATCAGTCCAAGTGGATCAATCAAAAATGAGCGAATAATAGAGGGGTAGAGGCTTTTAAAATCCAACACCAGCACTGAGTCATACAAATTGGGGAGTGAGTCCATCACGTAACCGCCAGGGCTCGCCAACCAGTTTTCTGGCTGCAAGTTGGGTGCGACGTAACCTGCGCGGTGAAGTTGTGGTAAATAGAGGTTAGTAAAGGCGGCGACTGAGCCGCCAATCCGATCCAACTCAACGCCGGTCAATTTACTGCGCTCAATAGCAAATTCTAGCAAATGGGTGTGCAAGAAAATCTTGTTTACTAAGACACAATCTTGCAGGTTGTAACGCGCCAGAGAGGGTTTGTCATGACGATACATATGATTGATTTCAGCCATGCGATCATGCACGTTGTGGATTTGCTTACCTTCGCCCAACAACTCTTGCGCTACCGATTCTAATGACCAACGACGGAAGTGATAGGTGGCGGTTTTTAGCGTGTCGATACCATCCATGACCACTCGGCCTGGAATGGCAATAAAACCTTGCTGGGTGGTACTTGAGCTTCTAAAGAAACTGGCTTGACGTGCTCGGCCAAGTGTCAGTCTTATTTTGTGCCATTCAGCTCGCTTGTGCAGTAAGCGAAAGTCAAAATCTATGACGTTCCAGCCAATAATGACATCAGGGTCGAAGTTGTAAAACCAGTCAATGAGCGCTTCCAAAAGTGCCTTTTCATTACTCACCCACTGCACGGTCGTATCACATGGCTGCGCCTCACCAACCATAATCACTCTGCTGTCCATTGGGCTATCCAAACCAATGGAATATAAGATGCCTTTTTCAGAACATTCGATATCGAGAGAAACGACTTTTAAGTTTGGCGAATAGGTGGATTTACGGCACTTTGCTTGCGTAACTTTAGTGTAGTGAGAGAGTTTGGTCGCGACACCTGTAAATTCAATGCCACCTTGAATAAATCGTTCCATGAGGTAACGGTCCGCCAGCCGAATATCATCTTCATAGACGACAATATCGTGTTGCTTTAGCGCTTCAACAAACTGGCGGCTGTCTTTGATGGTTTTACAATAACAAGCGCAAAGAGAGGCTTGGTTGAAATGCTTAAGTGGTAGCGGCTTAATATCACAAACAAGGTTTTGATCGTGCGCAATCTGCACTGCATTCTGCTGGTTTACAAGTTCAGTAAAGAATACCGGACGTTCACCATCAATCAATAATTGATATGGCCCATGCTCGGTCGACAGCCACAATTCAATTTGTGTCGTGTGGTTGAGATCGCGAGCTTGGCGTGTAAGTAAAAATCCTTGTTGAATCGTCAACGATGTATTCCTATCAATGGCTGCTCAGTGCTGGGCAATCTGCAGAGTAATAGGAGATTGTATTACGACAATGTGATGTGAAGCAAAAATTAAGGGGCGTGTAGACGCCCCTTGGGATAGTTTTGTTTAAATCAGTGCGCTTGCGGCATCTGGTTTATCGCCAAGATCGGTCTTGGCCACCTTGCGGGTTAGAAGTAGAGATAAGCGGTCAGTTTTCCACTTAACTCTTCTTCACCCCAATTAAGATAATTGACTTGGCTACGTAACGCGGTGTTGCGGCTAAGCTGCCAATGCCAGCTGGCGGTTGCTTTTGCGTTTTGGTCTGCATCACTATCAATGAGAGCTAAGTACTGTCCACTCAGGCCAATACGATGATTCTCACCCATTTGGTAGATCAAACCTGTTTCAATACCAGCACCAAACGTGGCGTCGTAATCGGTGAGCTCTCCGCCGCTCACTTCCGCTGAGAGTAAGCTATAGAAGTGCAAGTGCTTGGCATCTCCCCATGCTTTACCATAACCACCTTGGCCGAACCAACGACCTTCAAGTTTGCCGTCGTTAGGCATACGGTCATAACCTATGCGGGCGTTCCAAGCTAAGCTATCAAAAATACGATTGCTCGGGGCTAGTGCCATGGCATCGATAAAATAGAAGCGGTCGAAACGAGATGTACCTTGTTCATCAATACTGACTTGAGTATCCAAGAAGCTGATTTTCGCTCCAGGAATGAATCCTTGTTGTGAGTCTAATAAATCATGGTACGCCACGCGCCATTCTAGCTTGGCTTGTTGGCCGTAATGATCACGGTATTGATAGCTTAAACCGGTACGGGCAGAGGCGTGACCTTTTTCAGGGGATATTTCTGGCGTTGGCGCTTGGGTAAAAGGAGAATCGACTTTAATTCGGCTACGCTGGTAAAGCAGCTCAGTCAGACGTTTTGCTGTGGGATCGCGCTCTAAGCCTAAGTCGTACAATTCAAAGTTAAGCCACTCATACGAAAACTCTAAAATGGCCGCACGTTCGGCGTCGGTGTAATCATCAGCCGAAGGAAAATCTCCTTGCTTGGCGGCAACTGCAGCATCAAAGAGTTGAGGGTCAATTTCATTGGCTTGATGCAACAAACGTGTGCCGAAAGACTCACGGTAGTTTGGTTTGTCTAATAACCCAGCTTGATTCAATGCTTCCACCGTATCAGATGGAATCGCATGCATTGGGAACTGCTCAACTAAGAATAAATCTTCCCGCGCGAGTTCAAGCAGCGCCAGTAATTGATAAGAGCAATTTTCATCGGCAAAATAGTAATCAAACTCAGCGCGCTGCATTTCCCAAAGGTGCAGTAAAACACGTTCTACTTCTGCTTCGCTTAATTTGAGTTGATATTCCCAAATATCGCGAGATTCAATGTCATTATATTCGCGAACTTTACGGTAGTAGGGCATCACGGTAAAGCGGCCAGGGTAACTGCCTACTAGACCTTTCAGGGCATATAGTGCCGCATTGTCATCGGTCTCAGGTTCAGCCGCAAAGTTAATAGCAAAAGCCACCAACTCTTTATGACGGGTCTGATCTTTTGCATCAATTCTAAGTAGCGTATGACCAAACATTGATGAAGGATTATTCATAAAAGCGGTCGGAAAAACCAACGTTAGACCTTCAGGATCGAGCACCTCGCGCCAAGTCTCCAACTCAGGGCAATTGAGTTCTGCGGGTAAGCCCTGCTTAGTTTGTAGCCATGTGTATCGCGCAGGGAATTGACAACGGCTCTGCTCTGCTAAGGCAGTATCTGCGTTGTAAAGTGCGTCTATCGTCGCTTGCAGCTCACTTTGTGGTGAGCGTTTACCATCTTGCGCCAAATAAAATTGGTCATTATCGACAGTGCTTTTATGATCAGAGAGAGTTGCAGGTAAATAATGGCCTAGTTTCAACCAGTACGGATCTTGGGCAAGTTGTTCAACGTTTAGCGTCTCAGCTGAAAACGCAAATGAAGGCACACATAACCCACATCCCATGAGTAGTGCTTTAGATAATACTGAATAGTTCATTCAAATCCGTAGAAAGGTCATTGTGTAGATGGCTAAAGGCTCTGTTGAAAGCACTTAGCGATATAGACAAGTTTGGACGGGCATAAAAAAGTGCCCTAAAAAGGACACTTCTATTACAAACTTCAATTTTTATCGAAGTTTGAAATTAGATTGCGTAACCCGCTAGAGTTGCGTCAGCTGCAACTAGCGTGTTTAGGTTAGCAAATACTTCTTGAGAAGTTACGTTCTCTGATTTGAATACTTCTGCGAAGTTTTCTTGAGCTAGCTCGTTGAAAGCAGCTTTGTCAGAAGCTTGAACGCCCCATACTTCAGAAAGTGTTGCTAGAGTTTCGCCTTCACCTTTAGCGATATCACGAGCAAGGTTGTCCATGTTACCGTCGATGAAAAGAGCTAGCTTCTCAGAAGAAGAGATAGTGCCGTTACCGTCACAACCTAGAGTACCAAAAGTGATACCAAAAGTTTGGTTACCAGATGTACCGTTAGTTGTCGCACCTAGAATTTTAAATACTTTGCCTGACTTGCCGTCAAAAACCATAGTACCTAGACCACAACCGATGTCAGCATCAGCCATTGCAACATTAGAAAGAGGTAGTGTTGCAGCTAGAGCCGCCACTGCTAGTAGCTTTTTCATAAAATATCCTTAATCGTTATCGCGTGCCAACGTTACTCGTTAGCTTTTTGTGTGTGACAATACGAAATTATCAACGGCAGCAAATTAAATGAAATTGGTTTCATTTTCAATGAATGTTACAAAATAAAAGCGATTAAAACCTCAAAATGCTAGCTATCTCAATACTTGAAGCTAATCCATTGATAAACAGGATATTTGCTACTACGGCGTCAGAACTAAAAATTAGTACTTGCTAAACCTTACATTTCAGCACATATTCTTCGGAGTGGTAAAAGTTTCATTTTTTAAGTTAAAATAGGCAACTAAGTTGTTATCCACTGTCCTCGGTGGGTGCAGGCCAATTAACATAGTGTGGAGATACAAGTGTGATAAGTGTTTTCCTTGTAGATGATCACGAGCTGGTTCGCACAGGGATACGACGTATTATTGAAGACGTCCGTGGAATGAACGTAGCAGGGGAAGCTGAAAGCGGTGAAGAGGCAGTAAAATGGTGTCGTAATAACCATTCTGATGTCGTATTGATGGATATGAATATGCCAGGTATTGGGGGCTTAGAGGCAACCAAGAAAATCTTGCGTTTTAATCCAGATGTAAAAATTATCGTTTTGACTGTTCATACGGAAAATCCGTTTCCAACTAAAGTGATGCAAGCTGGTGCTGCTGGTTATTTAACCAAAGGTGCTGGCCCTGACGAAATGGTCAATGCAATTCGAGTGGTGAATAGCGGTCAACGCTATATTTCACCAGAAATCGCTCAACAGATGGCGTTAAGTCAATTTTCTCCAGCGTCGGAAAACCCGTTTGCCGATTTGTCTGAGCGCGAATTACAAATCATGATGATGATTACCAAAGGGCAAAAAGTAACTGACATTTCTGAACAGTTAAGCTTGAGTCCGAAAACGGTCAATAGTTATCGCTATCGATTGTTTGCCAAACTTAATATTAGCGGTGATGTTGAATTAACTCACCTTGCTATTCGCCATGGAATGCTAGATACCGAGACATTGTAGTGAGTTCAACCTTCGACTCGGTCTCTTTTCTAAAGACAGTGACTAACCAACCCGGCGTTTATCGAATGTATAACGCCGAGTTGGTTGTTATTTATGTCGGTAAAGCTAAAGATCTCAAAAAGCGCCTATCAAGCTACTTTCGTAAAACGATCGACAGTGAGAAAACCCGTGCGCTCGTCAGCCATATTTTTAAAATTGATGTTACGGTTACCCATACCGAGACGGAAGCGCTGATCCTCGAACACAATTACATCAAGCAGTATTTACCTAAGTACAATGTACTGCTGCGTGATGACAAATCTTATCCTTATATTTTCATTAGTGGTCATAAGCACCCTCGTTTATCAATGCATCGTGGCGCTAAGAAGAAAAAAGGGGAGTATTTCGGTCCGTATCCAGACTCAGGTGCGGTGCGAGAAACCTTACATCTTATCCAAAAAATATTTCCAGTCCGTCAGTGTGAAGATACGGTTTACAGCAACCGCACCAGACCGTGTTTAATGTATCAAATTGGTCGCTGCGCAGGCCCTTGTGTTAGCACCATTATTTCTGATGAAGATTACGCCGAGCTGGTGGACTATGTGCGTTTGTTTTTGCAAGGCAAAGACAAGCAAGTAATGGAAACATTAATTGGGAAAATGGAGCAGGCCAGCCAAGCGCTTAAATTTGAACAAGCGGCAAAATTTCGCGACCAAATCCAAGCCATTCGTCGAGTACAAGAACAGCAGTTTGTCTCTGATGATTCGATGGATGATATGGATGTGCTAGGGTTTGCTCAAGAGAGCGGGATCGCTTGTATCCATATTTTGATGATTCGCCAAGGCAAGGTATTGGGGAGTCGCAGTCATTTCCCTAAAATTCCGAGCAACACCAGTCAGCAAGAGGTGTTTTACAGCTTCCTTAGCCAGTATTACCTCAGCCACAATGAAGCTCGAACTGTACCCACACGAATTATTCTCAATCAAGGCTTGCTTGATGACGTCACTCCCTTACAAGAAGCGTTATCGAACATCGCAGGACGTAAAGTGCAATTTCATGCCAATCCGACTGGGATTCGCGCGCGTTATTTGAAGCTGTCGAATACCAATGCCCTGACAGCGCTCACCAGTAAAATCAATCATAAGATGACTATCTCTCAGCGCTTTAAAGAGTTACGAGATTTACTAGGGCTAGAATCGATTCAACGTATGGAATGTTTTGATATCTCGCACACCATGGGCGAGAGTACGATTGCATCTTGTGTTGTGTTTAATCAAGAAGGCCCTGTTAAGCAGGAATATCGTCGTTACAACATCACTGGTATTACGGGTGGCGATGATTACGCAGCGATGGGGCAGGCGCTAGAGCGACGCTATTCAAAACAACTCGATATTGAAAAAATTCCAGATGTTGTGTTTATTGATGGTGGCAAGGGGCAACTGAATCGTGCGTATGAAATCATTAGTCAGCATTGGCAAGATTGGCCGAAAAGGCCAAGGTTGATTGGTATTGCGAAAGGCGTGACGCGCAAACCTGGTTTAGAGACATTGATCACCACCGATGGAGAAGAATCACATTTACCGAGTGATGCCCCAGCGCTTCACTTGATGCAGCATATTCGCGACGAAAGTCATAATCACGCCATTGCTGGCCACCGAGCCAAACGTGGAAAAACAAGACGCACCAGTGCCTTAGAAGGTATTGAGGGGATTGGTCCTAAGCGCCGTCAAGCATTACTCAAATATATGGGTGGATTACAGGAGTTGAAACGAGCCAGTGCTGAAGAAATAGCCAAAGTACCCGGCATAAGTCATTCTTTAGCAGAAAACATTTATCAAGCATTGAAACAATAACAAAAATCCAGCACCATATGAGCCTGTTTTTAGGCAGTAAACAGCGCTATACGCAAACGATAAGAGCCAATAAATATGCGTTTCAACATTCCTAACATTCTTTCTTTACTACGACTATTCTTAATTCCAGTTTTTGTCGTGGTGTTTTATCTTCCTTATAGTTGGGCGCCTTTTGCTGCAGCTATGGTTTTTTGGGTTGCTGGTTTTACCGATTGGCTAGATGGTATGTTGGCACGTAAATTAGGCCAAACGTCTCGTTTTGGTGCATTTATCGACCCGGTTGCGGACAAAGTATTGGTGGCGACTGCGCTTATACTGATTACTGAGCATTACCACAATATCTGGATTACCATACCAGCGGTGACAATGATTGGCCGTGAAATTATCATTTCGGCACTACGTGAGTGGATGGCAGAAATTGGTAAACGAGCAAACGTTGCTGTGTCTTGGGTTGGTAAATTTAAGACGGTAGCACAGATGTTTGCCTTGTGGGTGCTGATTTGGCGCTACGATGATTGGATGATTTGGTTGGGCTATGGCGCGCTGTACATCGCAACATTCCTGACGTACTGGTCTATGGCGCAATACCTGATGGCAGCGAAAGATGATCTGCTCAGTGAAGAGCATCAATAGTGAATTTAAAAAAGCGGACTTCGGTCCGTTTTTTTTGAATCCTAGAAAGTGTTTTTAGTAATAAAGTCATTAAATTATCCTTTAAAATGGCTAATAAAATAGCCACTTTAGCCTTGTTTGGCGGTAATTTAGCCAAACGATTCAAAAATAAAAAAATAGTGTTGACTCATCAGTGCGAATCCGTAGAATGCATCCCGTACCCAAGAGGAACGCAGTAATGCGGAGCTTGAAGGGACAACGAAGGCGCCTTGGCAGAGTGGCTATGCAGCGGATTGCAAATCCGTGGACCTCGGTTCGACTCCGGGAGGCGCCTCCATTCTCTCTTAGATTGTTTCTAAGAAAAGAGAATATGCGACACTAGCTCAGTTGGTAGAGCGCAACCTTGCCAAGGTTGAGGTCATCGGTTCGAACCCGATGTGTCGCTCCAAATTATTAGATAGCGATTAACCAACAATCGATATC
>NZ_AFWF01000177.1 GCF_000222605.1 Vibrio ichthyoenteri ATCC 700023
TTTAGAACTAGTTAGTGATTACCATAAGCAGCCTGATAAGTTTGTTTTTTTTTTTTGGTAGCAGGACTTTCTCAGCCACTCTTCACGTCGTGGTCAAATTTGCTCATGGGTTTCATAAAAGAAGCAGGTCAAGGAAATCTTACATTCGACGATTCAGAACTTTATCAATACATAAAAAATGGACAAAATTATTTAGATATTGCAGAAGTTTGTGTAGAGGCTATGGGAGGAAACCGATACAGAGATCTTATGGAGAGCACTTTCGATAAGGATTTACATGAGCAAGATATTCCAGAAAGTTATAAAGCGTTAATGGATTTATCGCCAAAAGCGATCATTACGACAAACTATGATCGAATACCTGAAATAGCAGGTAATGGTAAATATCGAATATATACCAACAAAAATGCACCTGAAGCATTACGAAACTTTACTAATGGAAAAGAATCAGTTTTCAAAATACATGGCGACATTACCGATCAATCAAGTATTGTATTAACAACTACAGATTATCAAAAAATCATTAACAATAATGAAGCGACTAAAACATTATTGACAGGATTGTTGTCCACTAAAAAGCTTATATTTATAGGTTTTTCATTGAGTGATCCTCATATAGACATTATTTTAGAAAAAATGAAAGCTATTAATGCTGGTCTTCCTCAGTCTCACTATGTGCTTTTAAATGAAGTTTCAAAGTTCAAATGCGGTGTTTTTCAAGAC
>NZ_AFWF01000176.1 GCF_000222605.1 Vibrio ichthyoenteri ATCC 700023
CAAGAAACAATCTGTGCTGCTGAGAGCTGAGTTATAGAAATCTTGCCTCAATAAGAATTCAGTCAATACTCTGATTTATCTCAATGTTTTTTTGGTGTAAACTGTAATGATTATTCGTACTGTTTGGTTTAGCTGAATGGACGAGATGGTTTACGCTAAAATTTGAAATTACGGAAACTTTAAATCATGAGCGACATGAAGCAATTAAAAAAATACGCCGCGGTTGGTGGTGCTATCGCCCTGGTACTCTGCTGGCCATTAGCGGTTGGTCAAATTGGACAGAATGTCATTGAAGATGGTGTCGCTCAGATGAACAGTGACGCTGTGACGGCTGAAATTGTGCAATATGATCGTGGTTATTTATCGTCCACAGTGCAGACACGTTACACTATTACTGATCCTGTGCTGGCTGCTCAATTAGAAGCGGATGCTATTCCGGCAGAGATTATTGTCAATAGCACTCTCAGCCACGGTTTATTGAGTATCAGCGCAGATTCACAAATGGTCAACTGGCCAGATTTGCCTTTAACGCTACATACCGTGACGCAATTAAACGGCAATAGTGATTTTGAATTCAAATTGGATAACTGGCACCAGGTCAGTGAAGGTGAAGAGGGAGCGATGTTATCGGTTACCCCTTCCACTCTTAAAGGCCACGTAACCGTATTGGGTGAAGTCAGCTACCAACTTGATGTTCCTTCAATTGAAGTGGATTTTAACAGCGGTGAGAAACTGCTGGTTTCTGGTATCACCGGTAATGGTGAAGGTAAGCAAGTCAATAGCTTCTGGATCGGTGATCAACAGATTGCATTAGTCGATATGGCGGTGTTAGACAGCGCTCAAACCCCACTGTTTGCATTGAAAAAAGCACAGTATGTTTACTCATCTTTTATGGATGAGCCATCAAAACGTGTGACAACCAAACATAATATCAGCGTTGGTGATGTGTTGATGGACCAAGAAGAAGTCAGCAACTTTGAAGTTGATTTTGCTCTGGGTGAACTTGATGCGGTTGCGTTTGAGCAACTGGTGCTGGCTTATCAAAATGCGCCAATGATGAGTACAGAAGACATGCAGAAGATGATCCCTCATATTGATAGCCTGTTCTCTAACGGTTTTTATCTATCGATGGATAAATTAGCGATGACGGTAGGTCAGGGTGAGTTTACCTCTGAGTGGAAGTTAACCGTGCCACAAGGGACTAACGATGTATCACGTAACCCGATGAGCATCATGCCTGCATTACAAGGCCATATTGACACTTTTGTTTCAAATGGGTTAGTGGCTCAATACCCAGCACTTCAACAGGGTGTTGATGAAGGCATGATTATGGAATTTGTGCAGCAAACGGATGAAGGTTATCGCGTAAAGGCGGAGCTTAAAGAAGGCAGTTTTGTGTTTGAAAATGGACAGAAAGTGCCGTTGATGAGCTTACTATTGCCGTTAATGATGTAAGATTTATATTACTCACCTGTCTTGATGGTACGGCAATAATTCGCGGCTCAGTGGCGAATCATATCTTCAAGTCGTTGGAGTAAAAGTAACAAAAAAGCGCGATTAAAAACAAAAGAGGTCTTAAGACCTCTTTTGTCACTTTTGTAGCGAGTAAAAAAGTGGTATTAATGTGAACAGTCTTACATAAGCATGAGCAAGGAAAGAATCCGTGGACAACGTATTTAATTTTAGCGCCGGACCAGCGGCTTTACCGAAAACGGTAATGGAGCAAGCCCAGTCTGAATTGGTGAACTGGAACAGTCTTGGTACTTCGGTGATGGAAATCAGCCACCGTAGTAAAGAGTTCATCCAAGTCGCTGAAGAAGCAGAGCAAGATCTGCGTGATCTATTAAACATCCCTAACAATTATAAAGTCTTGTTTTGCCAAGGTGGTGCGCGTGCCCAGTTTGCAGCAGTACCTTTGAATCTGTTGGGCGAAACGACAAAAGCCACTTACATTGATGCTGGTTTTTGGGCTGAAAGTGCGATTGATGAAGCGCAGAAATACTGCGAAGTTGACTCGTACGACGCTAAAACAAAAATTGATGGTAAAGTTGCCGTAGTGGCAGCAAGTGATTGGACCGTTGCTGATGATTCGGCGTATGTTCATTTCTGTCCAAATGAAACCATTGATGGGGTAGAGATTTACGATTTGCCACAAACGGATAAGCCGATTGTAGCGGATATGTCATCGAACATTTTGTCTCAGCGTATCGATGTTTCAAAATATGGTGTGATTTACGCAGGCGCACAGAAAAACATAGGCCCATCAGGCTTGTGTATTGTGATCGTGCGTGATGACTTACTTGATCTTGCCAGCCAAGTCGTTCCAAGTTTCTTGAACTATAAAGTACTGGCGGAAAAAGATTCCATGTTTAACACGCCACCGACCTTTGCTTGGTATTTATCAGGCCTTGTTTTTAAATGGCTTAAAGCGCAAGGTGGTGTGGAAGCGATGGAGCAGATCAACCGCGAAAAAGCGGCTTTGCTTTATAATTTTATTGATAGCTCAGAGTTTTATCGTAACTCCGTTCATCCGGCAAACCGTTCACGCATGAATGTTCCGTTCCAACTGGCGAAGCCTGAATTGGATGAGGCATTCCTCGCTCAGGCTAAAGTTCGTGGTTTAGTGGCTCTGAAAGGTCACCGTGCCGTTGGCGGTATGCGTGCTTCTATCTACAATGCGATGCCGTTAGAAGGCGTGCAAGCACTGGTAGACTTTATGCGTGAATTTGAGGCCGCTAACGCTTGAACAGCTCCTCTTAGTTTCTTTTAAGCTAAGAGAGCGTTTATCGCGCTGATATAAAAAAAGCCGACGTTTAAACGTCGGCTTTTTTGATCTTGCTAGTCAATGATATCGCTTAGCGATGTTTAGGTTTACGGTTACCTGAGGTCGTAGGGCGCTTACCTTGCGAGTTGCCTACATGTGCACCGCTGCCTTTACCTTGTGAACCTTTTCCTTGCGATTGGTTACCATTGCTGCCACGGCTTTGATTATTACCCCCACGGTTTACTGGCGCTGAACCGTTGGTATTACCGCTACCTTGGTTATTGGTACCGCGTTGATTAGGCTTGCCGAAACCACCTTTACCTTGAGTGCCACCTTGTGGTTTTTGGCCAGGGCGCTGAGACTGACCTTCGCCGCGCTTGTTCCCTTCGCCTTGTTTACCACTCTCACCACGTAAGCTACCAAAGCCAGGCTGGCTCTTTGTGTGCTTGGTCGCAAAGCGTTGCGAGCCGTGACGACCTGATTTACGGCGCTGCGCTGGCGTTAATACATCGCCATCTGTTTCTGGTACCAGACAGTTTGGTCGGTCGCCAATTAGATGCTTCTTACCCATGTTGGTTAGAGCTTCGCGAATGATTGGCCAGTTATCTGGATCATGGTAGCGAAGTAACGCTTTATGCAGACGACGTTGGCGTTCCCCTTTGGCAACCGGAACCTCTTCGCGTTTTTTATATTTTACCCGCTTAAGTGGGTTGGTTTCCGAGTAGTACATTGACGTCGCGTTACACATCGGCGATGGATAGAAGTTTTGTACTTGGTCGGTTTCAAAGTTGTTCTTTTTCAGCCACAGAGCAAGGTTGACCATATCTTCATCTTCTGTCCCCGGGTGAGCGGAGATGAAGTAAGGGATCAAGTATTGCTTTTTACCTGCTTCTTGGCTGTATTTTTCAAACATCTCTTTAAAGCGATCGTATGAGCCCATACCCGGCTTCATCATCAGATCTAGCGGACCTTTTTCTGTATGCTCCGGTGCAATCTTCAAATAGCCACCAACGTGATGCGTTACCAACTCACGTACGTATTCTGGTGATTCAATCGCAAGATCGTAACGAACACCTGACGCAATCATTACTTTCTTCACGCCTTTCACTTTACGAGCAGCGCGGTAAAGATCGATGGTGTGCTTATGGTCGGTATTGAGCTTGTTACAGATCCCCGGGAAAACACACGATGGACGACGACAGTTTGCTTCCGCTTTAGGATCGCTACAACCAAGACGGTACATGTTTGCCGTTGGGCCACCCAAATCTGAAATGGTGCCGGTAAAGCCCGGAACTTTGTCACGGATTTCTTCTAGCTCACCGATGATTGACTCTTGAGAGCGGTTTTGGATGATGCGACCTTCGTGTTCGGTAATTGAGCAGAAAGAGCAGCCACCAAAACAACCACGCATGATATTCACTGATGTTTTAATCATGTCGTAAGCTGGGATTTTCGCTTTGCCATACATTGGATGAGGTACGCGCGCGAAGGTTAAACCGAACACGTAATCCATCTCTTCCGTTGAAAGAGGGATTGGCGCTTGGTTTACCCACAGTTCGCGATCGCCATGGCGTTGAATCAACGCACGACCTGAATACGGGTTGGTTTCTAGATGCATCACGCGGCTGGCGTGTGCATACAAGATACGGTCGTTGTTCAATTTTTCGAACGGCGGTAAGCGCACTGCTGTTGTGGCGGCATCATGACGAGAAGGGCGAATGGTGATCGCTTTTGCTTCTGGTTCAGCCTGTTTGGTTTCACATTGCTCTTCAACGGCGTATGGGTTTTGTGGCACAAAAGCTTCTTTGCGCGGTTTTTCGATACGTGAAGAGTCAATAATGGTGAAGTTTTCTGGCTCTGCTGGCAAGTTGATCGCCGTGCCGCGAATGTTGGTCAGCGTTGAGATGTCTTCACCATCTGCAAGACGATGTGCCACTTCAACCAGTGCGCGTTCAGCGTTACCAAACAGCAAGATGTCTGCTTTGGCATCAAACAGCACAGAGCGACGAACTTTATCTGACCAGTAATCGTAGTGGGCCAGGCGACGTAGGCTCGCTTCAATACCACCCAATACAATTGGTGTGCCTTTGTAGGCTTCACGACAGCGTTGAGAATAGACTAATGTCGCGCGGTCAGGACGTTTTCCGCCTTCGTTATTCGGTGTATAAGCGTCATCGTGACGTAGCTTTTTATCTGCCGTGTAACGGTTGATCATCGAATCCATGTTACCAGCGGTAATGCCAAAAAATAGATTTGGTTTACCAAGCGTCATGAATGCGTCTTTATTGTTCCATTCTGGCTGAGCAATAATACCGACGCGGAAACCTTGTGCTTCGAGTAAACGACCGATGATCGCCATACCAAAACTTGGGTGGTCTACGTACGCATCACCCGTTACGATGATGATGTCACAACTATCCCATCCTAGGGCGTCCATTTCCTTACGGCTAGTCGGTAAAAAAGGAGCCGTACCAAAGCATTCTGCCCAGTATTTTTTGTGCTCGTGAATTGGAGTGATGTCGTTGTACATATTTTGCTCTTAGTTCCAGTGAGCGCGAATTATAGCGGCTAATCGGATGTGTATCTAGCCTTCTATTTCAGTATAGCCAAATTGCGTGAAAGCCTTATTTAGATTAGGGTTTATTCATTTTCCGCATGGGTGAGTATTGCGAGCGAATAGACGCCTAAACCGTTCAACAATCTGGCGAAAAATCCCCAATTTGGTATTATCCGCGCAAATTATTATTCCCATGAGCCTTTCTCATATGATTCAGCAATTGTTAGCAACGTTTGCACCTATGCTATTAGGTGCGCAACTCATTTTAACCATGGTGTTGGTTAAGGGTGAAATCTGTCCGGGTCAGCGAGGTCGCGTACACAAAATGCTGACCCCACTGGTTGTATTGTGGCTGGCGGTGGCGTCGTTAAAAATCGAAGCCTTTATGATTGCTGCGGCACTCGGGTATTTTTACTCACAAGTGCAAACCGGTAAGACTCGCGAGAAAGGCCCATTGTGGCTGCTGTACCTTGCCAATGGTTTGGCATTCGCTTATGTCGGCATCATGGTTGGCGAGCAAACCAGCATTGCCTCTGGTGCGAACATTGCTATACAAGTATTGCTCTTGGGTGGGTGTTTTGCTCAGTTGTTGTTGGTTGTGGCGCGTTCACGTTTGCAAGCTTTCCAACGTATTTTGCCTGTGATTGGTGTGTTGGCAGCCATGCTGACTGCAATCACGTTGGTAGTGCAAGCTTATAGCCTGAGTGAGGAAGCGTTACTGGCAATCAGTGTGCCGACCATTCTTGGTATGATTTTGTTGATCTCAGCGGTGGTGGTTTGGTGTTTCCATTTGTTCACGACGAAAGCGGTCAATAAAGGCCAGCTCGGTTTTGCATTAGTGATTTTACTGATCGTGACGGTGGTTAATCAGCCAATGTTCCACCAAGTTTTTAGTTTGGCGGCTTTTTAGATTAGCACCTTGCTAACTTAAAGTGGTTATAACGAGATGGATTGGTTGTAACAACGAGTAAACTCGAGCGAAACTCGATCCGCTTCACTTTTAATTTCTCCAATCGGAGCTAGGCTTTTAACTATTAGCTTACGCAATATCGACTTTGGCATTAATAGGCCTTGGGGAAATAGGGAGTGGAGTTATGGATTTAAGTGACGTTCGCGGCTTTGATAGCATCATCTTGTTAGGCATCGTTAATGAAAAGCTGCGCTTAGAGTGTGATAGCTTTGATGATCTAGTCAGCATGTATGAAATGGATGTAGAACAAGTCGTCGGCAAGTTGGATATGCTCGGTTATCAGTATGACCCGTTAACCAATCAATTCAAGGCGTACCAACGCTAATGCTGACACGAAATTAATACCATCTATCAATTAAAAAAAGAGGCCATCGAAGCCTCTTTTTTTGATCTTTAACTGATGATGTTTTGGCTTTTTAGGCGAGCGATATCCCTTCAAGATGGCTTTTGCATTGCAATTTTGCCGTCGAGAAGAAAGCTTGCAAATAACGTTTTTCTTTATCGGCATTGCGCGTTGCGGCAAACAATCTGCGTGATAAGCCTTCGCCGAGAGGGACGCTACTGATCAATCCTTGGCGTGAAAATTCGCTGATCGCCCAATTCGGTAGCGCTGCAACCCCAAGCCCCGCGGAGACCATTTGCACTAGCATTAAGGTATTATCACATTGCTTCCATTTTGCAGGCTCGATCCCTGCAGGATGCAGAAAGTGCTTAACCACATCTAAACGCTGCTTTTGCACCGGATAAGAGATCATGGTTTGGTCACTTAGATCTTGTGGTTCAATTTTGCTTTTGCTCGCCAGTGGGTGATTTACGGCCGTAATTAAACGCATCTCGAAATCAAATAGTGGTTCAAAATGTACCTCAGAACGAGGTTGGATATCTGAGGTTATGACCAAATCTAACTCGCCGCTCATCAAGGCGGGAAGGGGTTCAAAGCCAAAGCCAGAGGAAAAATCAAGGGTGACACTGGGCCAAGTAATTTGATATTCCTTCAACGCCGGCATTAGCCATTGAAAACAAGAATGGCATTCAATGGCCATGTGCAATCGGCCATTGACATCTTCCTTTAAACTCGCAAGCTCATTTTCTGCTTTAGCCAGCCTCGGCATCACATCATCAGCAAGGCGCAAGAGAATTTCACCTTCGGAGGTGAATTTTACTGGTCGTGTTTTACGCAGAAATAATTGCCCGCCAAGCCGTGACTCCAGATCTTTTATCTGATGCGATAACGCTGATTGGGTGAGGTGAAGCGCGGTGGCCGTGGCCGTGAGCGATCCAGTATCTCTCAGTGACGTTAGTGTTCTTAGATGTTTTAACTCAATCATGAATTCCCTTCAGCTGCATTTCCTTTGCATGAATATAGCTAACCTACCTGTTTCGACTTTGGATGTAAACGTCTAGACGTCTATTTGCTTGTGGAATGCGAAATGACCTGTGTGCTGGAATGTAACTAACTTCCCACAGCAACATGAATTTTATTAATAAACAAGTTGAATAATTGGAGGTTGTTCATGATGGCGATAAGTTCGATAGTTTAGACATCCAGACATCTTTTGTTGTTTTAGTAAAAAGATGGCTGATACAGAATTTATAATGAATAGGTATAAGGAATCAGGGACATGACAACGACAACGCATATATTAGGTTACCCACGAATCGGTGAAAAACGCGAATTGAAATTTGCTTTAGAAAAATACTGGCGAGGGGAAATTGAACAGGCCGAGCTGAAACAAGTTGGAGCCGATCTGCGCGCGAAAAACTGGAAAACGCAGGCTGATGCTGATCTTAGTTTCGTGGCTGCAGGAGATTTTGCTTGGTACGATCATGTACTGACAACGACATTATTGCTTGGACATACGCCAAAACGTCATCGCAATGGCTTTCCTGATCTGGATACTCTTTTCCGGGTCGGTCGTGGTCAATCACAGGCCAATTGTGGCTGTTCAGGTAGCGCAGCATCCGATATGACTAAGTGGTTTAACACCAATTATCACTATATTGTGCCTGAGTTTAGTAAAGACGACAGTTTTGAAGTGAGCTGGCCGCAATTGTTTGAAGAGGTCAATGAAGCGGTGAAAGCGGGCCATAATGTTAAGCCAGTACTGCTGGGGCCATTGAGCTATCTGTATCTTGGTAAAGAGGTCGAAGAGGGGTTCGATCGCCTTACACTGCTTCCGCGTTTGTTGAGTGCGTACCAAACAATTCTCGCGAAACTGGCTAAGCATGGTGTGGAGTGGGTGCAGATCGATGAGCCTATTTTGTCTCTAGAACTTGAGAAACCGTGGTTAGATTCGTTTAAATTGGCTTACCAAGTACTTCGTAGCGATGTAAAAGTGCTCTTAACTACCTATTTTGATTCTGTTGAAGATACGCTAGAGCGTATTGTCGAGCTTGAGGTTGATGGTTTACATATTGATGCATCCGCCGCACCCCATCAACTAGCGATTGTGGCTGAAAAACTTCCACAAGAATGGGTTCTATCGGCTGGCGTCGTCAATGGACGTAATGTTTGGCGAGCGGATTTGGCAAGCCAGCTTGAAACGTTAAATCCAATCAAACAGAAGCTGGGTAACAAACTGTGGGTTGCAAGCTCTTGTTCACTATTGCACAGCCCAGTTGATTTGGAACTAGAAGCAAACTTATCTGAAGAAGTGCGCAGCTGGTTTGCGTTTGCAAAACAGAAAGTCAGTGAAGTTTCTTTGCTCGGTAAAGCATTAGATGGTGACAAAGCGGCGATCTTAGCGTGTGAGCAATACAGCGCTCCAATCAAAGCTCGCAAAAGTGCAACCCATGTAAACAAGCCACAAGTACAACAACGTCTTAGTGGGATTAGTAAAGCGTTGGCTGAGCGAAGTGCGCCTTACAATGAGCGTGCAGCTCACCAAGCGGAGGTACTCGGCTTACCGCTGTTTCCAACCACGACGATTGGCTCCTTCCCTCAAACTAGCAAAATTCGTTTACAGCGTAGCGCGTTTAGAACGGGAAAATTGTCACAAGCTGAATACGATGTCGCGTTGAAAGGGCATATTGAAGATGCGGTTAAACGCCAAGAAGCCCTAGATCTCGATGTACTAGTGCATGGTGAAGCAGAACGTAACGACATGGTGGAATACTTTGCTGAAAATCTGGCTGGTTTCCAAACCACAAAGTTTGGCTGGGTGCAGAGTTATGGCTCGCGCTGTGTGAAACCGGCAATTGTGGTGGCGGACATTGAACGTGAGCAACCAATGACGGTAGGTTGGTCTACTTATGCGCAGTCTCTAACCAGCAAGCAGATGAAAGGGATGCTGACAGGTCCAGTGACGATTCTATGTTGGACATTCCCTCGAGAAGATATCACTCGTGAGGAGATTGCTAACCAATTGGCACTCGCCCTGCGTGATGAGGTGTCAGATTTACAAGATGCAGGCATCAATATCATCCAAATTGACGAACCTGCTATCCGTGAGGGGCTACCGCTGAAAAAACGTGATCACAAAGCATACTTGGAGTGGGCGGTGGATGCCTTTAAGATTTCCGCAGCCAGTGCTAAACCAGAGACACAAATTCACACCCATATGTGTTACTCCGAGTTCAATGAAATCATTGATTCTGTTGCCGCGCTAGATGCTGACGTGATTACCATTGAAACCTCGCGTTCAAACATGGAACTGCTGAAAGCATTCGAGGAGTTTAATTACCCGAACGAAATCGGCCCCGGAGTTTACGACATTCACTCACCAAATATCCCATCGCAAGAGTGGATTGAAGGTTTAATTAGTAAAGCGGCTGAGAAAATTCCAGCGCAGCGTCTTTGGGTCAACCCTGATTGTGGCTTGAAAACCCGCAACTGGGCGGAAACAGAAGTCTCATTGGCCAACATGGTTTCTGCGGCGAAGAAGTTACGTAAAGAATTTGCCTAAATCAAATTTGGTGTAGAGTAAAACGAACAAGCCCCGCTGATAGAGCGGGGCTTGTGGTTATAAATGCAATATATATTATGTTTGATAAGCCGTATTAGCTGAGGATAATCAACAAGGTACCACCTAAGGTCATCAAGATATTGGCGATTGCATACGTACCCGCGTAACCCAGTGCAGGGATCGTGGATTTAGCATGTTCATTCACAATATCCATTGCAGGCCCACAGGTACGTGCACCGATGATGGCACCAAACAGCAGTGCTCGGTTCATTTTTAACACATACGCGCCGACCAAATAAGCGAGAACAACCGGAACAACGCTCACCAAGAAAGCTAAACCAATCACTTGTGGGCCCGTTTGCGCGAGGTGCTCAAACATTTTTCCGCCGGCACTCAAGCCAATCCCCACCATAAAGAACATCAAACCAAGATCTTTGACCATGTTCAATGCTCCTTGAGGCACATAACCAAAAGTAGGGTGGTTGGCACGTAAGAAGCCCAGCGTGATCCCTGAAAGCAATAGACCAACAGCGTTACCAAGGCCAAATGATACTTGACCAAACGTCATGGTGATCAGGCCAAATAGAATCCCCAAAATGAAGAAGCTACAGAACGCAAGTAAGTCAGCCATTTGGCTGTGAATAGAGATGAAACCGATTTTTTCCGCTAGACCATGTACGCGGCTTTTTTCTCCGCTGACTTGCAGTACGTCACCTTTGGCCAACACAATATCAAGATCCATTGGCATTTCGATTTGTGCACGCACCACACGGTTAAGGAAACAGCCGTATTCCGAGAGATTTAAATCAGACAGGCGTTTACCGGCAATCGAGTCGCTTTTTACCACGATCTCTTCTTCCGCGATGCGCAGATCGAGCAAGTTGCGGTCAAATACTTCTTTACCGTTACGGAAGCTCGGGTCGAGACGCGCATGGCTATCAGGGAAACCTACCAACGCAATTTCATCGCCTTCTTGCAAAATCGCATCGCCATCTGGATGAGCCAGAATACCACCACGGCGAATACGTTCGATGTAGCAACCGGTTTGGCGATAAATGCCAAGTTCACGTAGGTTTTTGCCATCGGTCCAATCTATCAGTTCAGGGCCTACACGGTAGGCACGAATGATAGGTAAGTAAACCTTACGCTGGCTTGAACCGCCAAGGCCACGTTCTTGCGCGATCTTTTGCGCGGAATCCGATAGGTTCTCTTTTTGCAGTTTCGGCAGCAACTTGGCAAACATAATCATGCTGATAAGGCCAATCAAATAGGCCATCGCATAACCAACCGAAAGATTCTCCAGCACCAGACCAAAGTCCATATTACGTGGAATCGTGGCCAGTCCGGAGTTCAGTGCGTCTTGTGCACCTACTAGCACAGGCGTTGAGGTAAGCGCACCCGCCATCATGCCTGCGGCCAAACCAAAATCGAGCCCAAGGTATTGGCTGCAATAATGGGTGATCAATAGCGCAGTGGAAAGCACCACTAAGCTGAGAATAAAGTAGTGTTTCCCATCCCGGAAAAAGATACCGAAAAAGTTAGGGCCAGCTTCAATACCGACACAGTAGATGAATAACATGAAACCTATGGTGAGAGCGTCGGCATTAAACGTGAAACCCAGATGGCCCATAATCAACGATGTGATTAAGACACCAATAGAGTTGCCAAGTTGGAGGTTGCCAAAGCGAATTTTGCCAATAGCAAGGCCAATCGCTAGCACGACGAAAATCAATAGGATGGGGTTTTGTTCAAGCAAGAGTACTACGTCAATGTTCACAGGGGCAATTCTTGTGCTGTGCCAGTAAAAACTCACTTACGTGAGCAGATAAGAAATCGTGCAAATTGTAGCTCAAATAATGAAAAATATAAGTAGAAACTACTATTATTTTTATTAGGGGGAAACGATTATCTGGAGTAATGCTAAGACTATGTTAGATATGAAAAAACCGCTGAGAACAGCGGTTTTAAAAAGAAGGTTGAGCGTTTACTCGTCGTCGAATAGACCCAAGTGCTCTTTCGCGTATGCTTCAAATTCAGTACAACCACCAATGTGATCTTGGTCGATGAAGATTTGAGGAACCGTTTCAACAGGTTTACCAACGGTTTTTTCTAGGTCCGCTTTTGAAATACCTTCAGCTTGAATGTCAACGTAACGGTAGTTAAAGTCGTCACGTTTTGCTTTTAGGGTTTCTGCGTGTTCTTTTGCACGAACACAAAAAGGACATGCTGGGCGACCAAAGATAACGACGAACATAAATTCTTTCTCCTGTATTTTGTTACGTGTCACTATGCCTCAATCAATGAGGAAAATAAAGATCGATTTACCTCTTGATTCGATAGGTAAAATCTATTGCTAGAAAAATAAACACAACACACGATTCAAGTCGCGAAAGTCTTAAAAAAAGTAGGGCTATTTACCACAAGGAGCGCTACGTCAATTTATTTTCTTTCGCTACAAGGCAAGCTAGTTTTAGTTCAATTTAGCCTAAGGAGTGTACTTGGCATGTTCCAATTCATGACCTCCACACGCATCATTTTTGGTGAAGATGCGTTGCAATCCTCTTTGTCGGTTCTTAACCAATTTGGCTACAGCGTGTTATTGGTGACCGGACAAAAAATCGAGCGTGCCTCGCCCATCCTCAATTATCTCAAAATGCAAAATATGCGTTATCAGCATGTCGCTATCAGCGGTGAACCTAATATCACCATTGTATCAGGATCAAATGCAATATATTAGGAGGTGAAGCAAAGTTAATATTAGGAGTGGCCGTATTTCATTTAGACTGTGATTGGGTTCGGGATATACTACTTATAAATCAGGGTGTTGCTATTATAAACCCTGACATTTCAGGGTTTATAAAATTAGCTGATTTCAGGTTTATTGTCATGTGGACCGAGAAAACGATCACCATTGAAGTGAATCATATGATCTGGATTATCTGCTATCCAAACTTCAGTTTCCCACGCAATATCAGCAGCATTTTTTCTAAACTCAGCTCTATGAGGGAAAGCTGTTACATAAACTCGCCCGACAGAACAACCATCCAAAGCTTTTTCAAGTTCAAGCCATCTTTTCGGGCTTACAGGACCGTGGCTTGTTACTGCTTCAATCAAAAATAACCATTTACGTTGTTCATCATAAACAACGACATCGGGAAGCTTATCGTGTGACATAGGAGGAACGTTCAATGATTCTAAATATTCGGTTTCCAGAATCATATGTTTGCCACCCTCATCTCTACTACTTGCTGTATCACTGATATAAAGAACTTTACCGTTCTTACCTACGAAACGAGGGCAAAATTCGTGAACAATATCAGCGTGTAGTTGATTGTGAGCACCTGGTGAAAGCTTTATTTCGTCCCCATTAGGTAAGAGCACTGCAATTTTTTCTTTGTTGATAGTTCGATCAAACATAGCTTGTAGAGTTGGAACATCTTTCAGGAATTTATTAACTAACGCTTTCCAATCACCATTCGGGTAAGCATGTAAAATATCGATGATAGGCTGGTTCAAAGAATAATTATTGTCTTTGCTATTTGTTGCTCTTGCTGGGTTATCACGGTTTCTATCAACGACTTGAGCTTGGTCAAATTGGTATAGGGTCTGTCTTCTAATTGTCTCACGAGAATTAGGTTTGTAGTCTTTACCATACAGAGAACGTATAAAGTCCATAATATCAACGGTAGGCAATAGTGGGGCAGTCGCTACACTCCAATCATCGGTTGGTTTGATATTAGCCAGTGCTAAAAACACCCAAGCTGATCTGTCATTGTATTGCTGTTTTGGCAATCTTATGTTTTAACTCGTAGACTTACGGCCAAAGAAGAGAAACGTCGAATAGTTGCTTCAATTTATACTGCTGATACTGCTGATACTGCTGATACTGCTGATGTAGATGCCGTTGGATTTGATAATAAAACGAACTACTTTCACCCAATGGGTAAGCCGTTAGATAGTGATCTTGCAAAAGGTCTATGGGTATTTCTGAACAGCACTTTGGTTGATCAATATTTTCATCAAATGAACGGTCACACACAAGTCAATGCAACTGATCTTAGAACATTGCGCAACCCTACAAAACAGCAACTCGTAGCTATGGGAAACATGGTTGACTTTGTTAGTTTTGACCAAAAACGTGTAGACCAAATTATGGGTCATCTACTGTGAGAAATTTGATTACAATTAACTCATAGACTTCGTTTATGACAACATCCTTTGATGTGGTTTTTATTGGGCTGTAATTTAGATCAAAACTATGCAAATAGCGTTGAATGCCGTATGTAATACTATTACTAAACCTGTTAAA
>NZ_AFWF01000175.1 GCF_000222605.1 Vibrio ichthyoenteri ATCC 700023
AGATTGTATATCTGGTTTTTTTATGGGAGCAACCGAAACTCATGTTAATGCAGCAATGGTGTCGCAATGCTTTTCTGTAGCGCCATTTAGTGAAGCCATCTATATTCGTTTATATAAGGTTGCTCAATATGGGATAGCAAGATGAACAATAAAGTAATGAAACTGGGCTTTGTCTTAGCGGCGGCTATGAATATCGGTGGTGTATTGATCTTTTCTCGTGGTTTTACCAATAGCGTAATTAATCAATTTGACCCGGTTGTGATGTCGAACTTCGGTTTGTTGATGATTATGGTATGGGGACTTGCGTATTTGGGCGCGGCAACGATTGAAGGCAACATCACATGGTTGGCAGGGGCATTTGCTATTGAGAAGGTGGTGTATGTTGTTGCTTGGTTGCTGTGGATTAGCCATAACGATTTATCTTCTGTATACCAGCATGATGTTTTTGCGGGGGCTTTTTATACCATCTATGGCCTAAATGACTTTGTCTTTATGTTGTTCTTTATTTGGGTGTTTATCTCTCAGCGTAAGCGTCATTAGCCGTCACTGATGGGGTCTTGAAAGGGACTAAAAAATAATAATGAAAAAGGGAAGCATGGCTTCCCTTTTGTAGTTTGAATCGCGAGCTGGTTAAGCCATAACTTGTAGCTGTTGATTCACTTCCTGTCGCACAGCCGCTACATGACTACCAAAGATGATTTGGATGTTGGTGCCTTTTAGCACCACGCCCATAGGATTCGATTCGCGAATGATGGCTTCGTTGACTAATTCAGGTTGACGCACTTCCACACGTAGGCGTGTATAGCAGTTTTGTACGTCAACAATATTGTCCTTGCCGCCTAAGCCTTCAATGATGGCGGCAGAATTATATTGTCCAGCAACGGCATCAATAGTTTGGTTTTGTTGTTTGGCTTTGTAGTCGGCTTTGTCATGCAGTTTTAGCTCAGACTCTCCGCGACCTAACGTTTTTAGATTGAGTTTAGTGATTAACATGCGGAATACTGCGTAATAAACCACTAATTGCACCATGCCGACGAGTAAGTAGTAAGGCCAATCGGTTTTCTCTGTGCCCAGCGGAACGTTGTAGACGATAAAATCAATCAGGCCACCTTTACCGACCGCTACAATATCGAACACGGCCAGTAGCGACATAAATAGGCCGGTTAGAATGGCATGTACTACAAACAAAATAGGGGCGACAAACAAGAATGAAAACTCAATCGGCTCTGTGACACCCACGAGGATAGATGATGCAATCGCGGGAAAGACGATAGCTTTTACTTTCAATCGTTTATCTGCATCAGCGCAGTGGTACATCGCTAAGCCAGCGCCAGTTAGGCCAAATATTTTCACCAAGCTACGCGAGTCAAAAATGATTGAGCTAGAGAGACGAGTGGTTTGTGGATCGCCAATCTCCGCGAGGAAAATGTTTTCAACACCACAGTAGCTTTGACCGGCGATCTCTTGGCATCCACCGAGATCGGTAAAATGCATCGGCACCCAAAGTAAGTGGTGTAAGCCTGTTGGGATCAAAATACGTTCAAGAAAACCATACATACCAACGCCCATCGAGCCTGCGCCGCGGATCTCTTCGCCAAACTGGAATATGACCTGCTGTACCGGTGGCCAAATATGGGTAAAAAGCAGACCAAGCCCAATCGTGATTGGCAGCATGATGATCAGAACAAGGCGTGACTCACCATAGAGTGACAAAGCGCCGTTAAGCACTTTTTGGCTGTATTTGTTATGGAAGTAGGCATTTACGATACCAATGAGCATGCCGACAAAGATACCGGTGTCGACGACTTGTAAGCCCATGATGGTCGCTTGGCCTGTTCCTCCTAAATCTCCGTCTATCAGTAACCCATTGAACTTCATATAAGTGTTCATGGTGTAGAGATAAACGAAGTACAGGATCATGGCGTTAAAGGCCGCGAGATGCTTGTCTTTCTTGGCGAGTCCCATTGATATGCCAACAGCAAAAATGATGTGGAGATTGATCAATACACTCAGCGTTGACCAAACCAGAACTTCGCCCATCCCTTTAAAAAATGGGGCGTCGAGGAATGGCAATAGTTCGACAATACCAGGGTTAGTCACAGCTGCGCCAATCGCAATAACAAAGCCAACAAGCGGTAAGACATAGATTGGAGCTAGCATTGCCCGAGATAAATCACTGAGGTAAGTGGTGATTGCTTCCTTGTTCATGTTTCTTGTCTCGATTAATTATTAGTATTTGTGTGCAAGTGGCATTGCAAAAGCGGCTCGCCAATTTTGTCATGTCACTTGCTGTTTTTTCGTCGCTTCTTGCACACTCTATGATTTAAATAAGTCATGACAACTTTTGGGGTTAATATTTGTGATATATGACCTATCTATAACTTAATATGTCATGTTATCTTGTGCTTAATATAACCTTTGTGTTGGAGTTATTAATTATGTTGTACAAAAAGGTCTTGGATGACCTCAAGCAAAAAATCAATAGTGGAGTCTATGAGATTGGCAGTGCACTACCAACGGAAAGACAACTGATAGAAGAATATGATGTTAGTCGAATTACTATTCGTAAAGCGGTCGATGAGTTGGTGAAATTAAGCTTGGTTGAGAAACGTCGAGGTTCGGGCACGTATGTGTTGGGAAAACAGTATTCTCACGAGTTGCGTGGCTTAGCGGGCACTACGGAAATCTTAGGGGGCTGTAATAAAACGGTACGCTATAAAGTGTTTCAATTCAGCATGATAACTGATAACCCTGCTATCCATAAAATGCTTGAAATCAACGAGGGTGAAGCGCTGTATTATATTCGCCGTGTTAAGTATGTTGATGATCTACCTAGAATTGTCGAAGACAGTTATATGCCAGTCTCACTTTTCCCTGACCTTAATATATCCACCTTGGAGAAATCTAAGTTTGACTATGTAGAGCGCGACAAAGGGATGATCATTGAAGGCAGTCGCCAAGAGTTTACTGCCGTTGAGCCTGACGAAGCATTGCTGTCATTATTGGCGATGGATAAGGCTTCTCCTGTGATGAACTTACGCTCGGTTTCTAATTTAAAAGATGGCCGCCGTTTTGATTATACCGAAGCGTGGTTCCACCCTGATGCACATAAATTAGCGATATATTTACCTAGGTAATTGGTATTTTTTATTCACCATTTTAATAACCAATGTTCGAAATAAATTCGACGAGATCACATTATCAATCTTAATTATTTGTCATGTCCATTGTAAATAATAGGATGGAACCAATTAAGAAATAGGTCATATAAAAATATAACCTTTAAAGCTAATAATACTTGTTCGAGGATGGTTATGAATAAACAACCGCAAATTATCGCTATTGCTGGCGGCGGCTCTACTTATACGGCTGGCATTGTGAAAGCACTGCTGATGAAAGGAGACGACTTCCCGATTGCAGAAATTCGCCTCTATGACATTGATAAGCAGCGTCAAGACAACGTTGCGGTGCTGGTTGATTATGTCGTGAAAACTCATGCGCCGCATGTGAATCTTTCCGTGACGACTGAGCCTGAAGTGGCATTTTCAAATGCCGATTTCGTCTTTGCTCAAATCCGTGTCGGCCAATATAAGATGCGTGAACAAGATGAGAAAATCCCATTACGTCATGGGTGTGTAGGTCAGGAAACATGTGGGGCTGGTGGTCTGGCTTACGGTATGCGCACCATCTTCCCAATGATTGAATTAATTGATCATATGGAGCGTTTCTCTAAAACGACGTGTTGGATGTTGAACTATTCAAATCCAGCCGCCATTGTTGCTGACGCAGTGCACCGCCTTCGTCCTAATTCTCGGGTGCTGAACATTTGTGATATGCCAGTGGCGATCGAGCGTAATCTTTCGAATATCTTAGGCGTTAACCGCTATGAACTTGATGTTGAATACTTTGGTTTGAACCACTATGGCTGGTTTACTTCCATCAAAGTTGATGGTGAAGAGAAACTGCCTGTGCTGCGTGAGCACATTCAAAAGTTCGGCATGTTGACAGAGCAAGAAGTCGAGAACGCTTGCCACTCTGAGCCGTCTTGGATCAAAACCTTTAAGAACACTAAGCCTTTGGTACAAATGTTCCCTGAGTACTTGCCAAACACATACTTGCAATATTACTTAATGGCAGACGAAATTGTTGAGCAATCGAACCCAGAGAGCACCCGTGCCAACGAAGTGATGGAAGGCCGTGAGAAGAAAATGTTCGAAGCGATTGAACAAATCAAAGCCTCTGACGGTAATGTAGAAGGTAAATTCCACGTCGGTGTACATGGTGAATTTATTGCCGACGTGGCAATGTCGATGGCTTATGACCTGCGCCAGAAGTGGTTAGTGATCATTCCAAACAACGGTTTGATCAAAGGATTGCCTGATGATGCTATGGTTGAGGTGCCAGCTTTGCTTGGTCGCGACAAAGTGTTCCCAATTCAAGTTGGTGAGGTGCCACACTTCTATCAAGGCATGTTGCAGCAACAGCTGATGTCGGAAAAGTGCTTAGTGGATGCGGCGATTGAAGGCTCTTATGAAAAAGCGCTGCAAGCATTTGCTCTCAATAAAACCATTCCTTCGGCACGAGTTGCCAAGTTGATCCTCGATGAAATGATCGAAGCGAATAAAGATTACTGGCCAGAGCTTAAATAACGGAATTGAGTATTATGAAATTCAAACAAATTAAAGATATGAATGCATCGGCGGTAGGCTTTGGCTGCTGGGCTATCGGCGGTACATGGAATAACGTGACCGACGATGAATCGATTCGAGCGATTAAAACGGCGATTGATACAGGCATTAACTTTTTCGATGTCGCGCCTGTTTATGGAAAGGGCCACGCTGAAACTGTGCTCGGAAAGGCTTTAAAAGATGAGCAGCGTGAGTCGATTATTATCGCCACCAAGTGCGGTCTACCATGGTCACAAGATGAGCGCAGAAAGACGCGCAAAGATTTGACCAAAGAGAGCATCTTTAAAGAGATAGATGATTCATTAACGCGCCTACAAACTGACTACATCGATCTTTATCAAGTGCACTGGCCTGATCCTAATACACCAATCAGTGAAACTGCAGACGCGCTGGCTGAGCTGAAAAAGCAAGGTAAGATCCGACATGTGGGAGTCTCTAATTACTCACTTGATATGACTCGTGAAATGATGGCCGGTGTCGAAGTCGCTACCTTCCAGGGGCTGTATAACTTACTGGAGCAAAACCCAGAGCATTATCACAATATCCCACTGCAATACCGTACTCGCGAAGAAGCGCTACCGTTCTGCCAAGAGCACGATATGAAGTATTTACCTTACTCACCATTGATGCAGGGTTTGTTAACCGGTACGTTGAACCGCAGTGGGAACTGGGATGAAAATGATGATCGCCGTAATAACCCGAAATTAAATGGCGACATGTTTGAACCGTATTTCAATTGTGTTGAAGAGCTAAAAGTGTTGGCAAGAGAGGCGAATATACCACTCGCGCATTTAGCTATTCATTGGCTTGTTGCTCAAGAAGAAGTGGGGCCAGTGATCGCTGGTGCGCATACACAAGCGCAAGTGCGCGATAACGCGGCATTTGTACAATCCGCTTCAAGCGTTGAGCTTTTACAACGTGCAGAAGAGATTGTTGCGAAATGGAATCTAAATTAGCCGCTCAGTCATCCTCAGCAAGCAAGGTTAGACCACCAAAATAACAATGTCAGTTGGCTTAATCCCACTTTGTGTCGTTTAGCTTTGTATCGTTTAGCAAGGTGGGATTACGGTTTAACCCGTCGCGTGTTCCAGATCGAGCAATATATTTAATGCCTGCTCTGGACCATCGTGACAAATCGCTTCATCGCTATCAAATGCTAGACACACCTTTGGTCTTTCTGGTTGGCCAAAAATCTTACAAAGATTATCTTCATTTAGCTGAGTACAACGAACCCCAGCAGGTTTGCCATTGGGCATTCCTGGAATAGGAGAGCTGATTGAAGGGGCGATACAGCATGCTCCGCAACCTTTGCCTGCCGCTGAGACGCAAGGAAACCAATCGGAAACGGCGATTAGATTATCGGACATATGCAATACCAAAGTGATGAATGACTGTCTACATAGACAAAGAGGGACGGGATTTTAGACCATCACTACATCAGTTTCCAGTTCAACGTTGTCCATACAGGTGGGAGCCGATTTTCTGAGAAATAGTAAACAAGGGATAAAACCAACAAAGCCCCAATAAAGGGGCTATTGGAAGCGGGTCTCGTTCACCCTCGCATAAAACGGTTATAGACGAAGAGTAGAACGAATGCCCCCAAGGTGGCGGTGATAATGCTGCCTATATTGACGCCATCTGCACCACCAAAGCCAAGTAATCCGCCAAGAAAGCCACCGACAAATGCCCCAGCAATACCTAATACCATTGTAGCAATCCAACCACCGCCATCTTTTCCTGGCATTAACCATTTTGCTAATGCCCCAGCGATGAGGCCGAGAATAATCCACGAAATAATGCCCATCAGTTCTCCTTAATTCGCGTTTTAATGACGTATTAAGAATAGAACAGACTGAGTAAAGCGCTTATTTTAGGTGAGGACTTGCACTTCTTAGTCGAGAGCGGTATAAATCGCCCCCTGTTTTGAATCGAAGTATGAGTCTATGAGCGAACAATTTTGGCAAACAAAAAAACTAGAGCAAATGAGCGATCAGGAATGGGAAGCGCTTTGTGATGGTTGTGGCAAGTGTTGCCTACATAAACTCATGGATGAAGATACCGATGAAATCTACTACACCAACGTTGCGTGTAGTTGGTTAAATACAAAGACGTGCTCGTGCAAAGATTACGCGAATCGTTTTACTTCAGATGAAGATTGCACCAAGCTGACTCGTGAAGATATCGAAGACTTCGAGTGGCTACCGCACACCTGTGCTTATCGTTTATTGGCGCGCAATGAGCCGCTGCCAGAGTGGCACCCTTTAATTACCGGTTCTAAAGCCGCTATGCATAAAGCAGGCGCAAGCGTACGCAACAAAGTGGTGTACGAGATTGAAGTGGTTGATTGGCAAAACCATATTCAAAACTTGCCGGATTGGGCAGCGAAAAAAGTATAGTGAAGCACTGAGTATTGTGGCTTGAACACGAACATTGATTTGATTGAAAAGGTTTACCTCGGTAAGCCTTTTTTTGTAGCTATGATATGGCTACTTTTTCCGCCAGAGAGCGGTTTTTATTCTTTAGTCGCTGTTCTGATTTAACAATCCAACTACACTTACGTTTAACCGTAGATTGATACGGTAAGGAAGGGATTCTGCTAGGCTTTTCTGGCTAGCGTTCGTAAGTGAGGTATATATGTCATTCCATTTGAGTAAGAAAATTTTTCTTGCTGTGTTTATTAGTTTCTTCTCTTTCTCGGTGTTTGCCGAACAAGCTGTCGAAGAGCCCCAACTCTCTAAAACGGAGTTGGCGATTCAATCGATTAATCAAGATATTGTTGATCTTTCACACAGTTTGTCTTCCTCGACAGGCGATGAACGCGACGCGATTCAACTACAACTATTCCAAAAAAATGAAGAATTAAGAGCAAAGTTAGCTGTTGCGGTGAGTAACGGCGGCATTGATGAAGCGGAGCTTCTCAAGCAGGTCAATATTCAAAAACGTTACGCAAAAGGCGCGACGGAATATCTAGACAGCAAAATAAAGCAAATCAATGAACAGATTGATACTGCGGCACCAGAAGACAAGTTGTCGCTACTCAATCACTATCGTGAATTACAGCATTACTTGGATTCAGTCTATCTTGCCAGTTGGCAAAATATCACTTGGTTGAAAAAACTAGGTAAGCCAGATGACAAGTTAGAAGAGTCGTTAAGGGAATCAACCGGAACGCGCCTGCGTTTGCTTTCTGCTTCGGTAGAGTATTTTAATCAGCAACACCAGTTTACTACCACGCAACTGGCAACGAGCCCTGAATCAGAGAAGTCGGCGATTCAATTGAGCCAGTTGATCATCAAGCAACGGTTGGATATCGCGACCAATAGTATGCGCGATCTTATTACCATTGGTGATCATTTAGGTTTAGAAACATCTGAATACAAGCGTTTAGCGTTTGAGGTGACCGGCAGCATTACTCATGACTTGCTAAATACTCAGGTCATCCTTGCCATTATTACTACGTGGTCGAGCAATGCGTTTGACTGGTTGGTCGATAATGCGCCGCAGCATCTTTTCCAATTAATGGTTTTTGCATTAATTTTGCTGATTGCCAAAGGCTTAGCAGGCGTCGCGCGTAAGTTGGTGACCAAAACCGTCTCATCAAAGAACTTGAAGATGTCGCAATTGATGCAAGATTTCTTTGTTTCGATGTCGGGCAAAGCGGTTTGGGTGATCGGTATTATGGTCGGTCTTTCGCAAATCGGCCTCAATTTAGCACCAATTCTAACCGGTTTCGGTATTGCCGGGGTCATTATCGGTTTTGCTCTACAAGATACATTGTCTAATTTCGCGGCAGGGATGATGCTGCTTATCTATCGTCCTTTTGACGTGGGTGATTTTGTTTATGCCGGTGGGGTTGATGGCAAGGTTAGCCATATGAGCTTAGTTAATACCACGATTCGTACCTTTGACAATCAGATCATCATTGTGCCGAACAGTAAAATTTGGGGCGATGTGATTAAAAACGTCACTCATGAGCGTATTCGCCGAGTCGACATGGTTTTTGGTATCGGCTATAGCGATGATTTATTACACGCGGAAGAGGTTCTTAATGACATTGTGACCTCGCATTCGATGGTATTGCGCTCCCCTGAGCCGATGATCAAAGTGCATACCTTAAATACCTCTTCGATTGATTTTATTGTGCGACCTTGGGTGAAGACAGAAGATTACTGGGATGTTTATTGGGATGTCACGAAAGAGGTTAAATTACGTTTTGACCGTGAAGGGTTGTCGATTCCTTTCCCACAACAAGATGTGCATTTGCATATGGTGGATAAGAAAGACGCCTAAAAGAGTTCGATAACAAAAGCGCCCTGATCAGGCATCAGCGGCGCTTTTTAATTATCTGTTGTCGTTCGATGAATTACTTAACTTGTGTCATCAGGTAATCACCCAATTCCGAGTGATGCATGATTTTCGAGACCGGTAAAATCTTTTCCGCAGGTCCCCATGCAAATACGTTGACTGGCGTGTGAGTATGAGTACCTGTACCCCAAACGGTATTTTGTGCCGTTGCTTGCTCTCTTGCTAGCAGGTTGCCGCGGTCGTTGTATGGGAAGAATGCATCGAAATCATTAATGGCAGGGACGTCTTTCTCTGCCAAGTATTTGTGGTTTGCTAAGCGGTATGGATTAGGCTTGCTTTGTAATACACGCTCTGCTTGCTCTGCGGTGATGGGAAAGTCACTATTTTCATTGACGATTTTCGCGAGTCTTTCTGGCGTTTGCTGTGCTTTATCCAATTCTTGGAAACGACTAATCATGCCGTAATAACTCATTTTCTGGTTGTAGAGTCCATCAAGGATAGAGAATTGGCCAAAGTTGAAGTTTGGCGCATAGTCACGTTGCTCAAAGGCTTTGCCGCTGCGCTTTTGTGGTTTTGGTAAATCGTTTGATGAGTAGCTAAAACCAAATGAGCCAGTTTCATGGTCTGCAGTCACAATGATAATGGTGTCATCACGATCTTTTGCCCACTGGTAAACGGAATCAACGGCTTCATCAAATTTGATCATTTCATGGAGCATGGTGCCAGCGTCGTTGCTGTGTCCCGCCCAGTCAATTTGTCCACCTTCTACCATCAAAAAGAACCCATCCTCATCTTTAGAGAGGATATCAATCGCTTTGGTGGTCATTTCTGCCAATGATGGCTGGGTGCGTTTGGGATCATTCTTACTGTTGTGGTAAGCGATGCCGTCATTCATTCCTGAGTAGGCGAATAAGCCAAGCAACTTGTCACCTTGCGCTTGCTCGAGCATTTGGCGGTTGAACGCCAATGTGTAGCCACCGTCACTCGCTTCTTGCAGTAAGTTACGCTCATCTTTTCGTTTTGATTTGAGGTAAACATCACCTTGAGTCAGTTTTTCGAGTGCTTGGTAGGTGCTGCCTTTATCGTTGGTTGACTTAGGAACCCAATGACGAAGACCACCAGAGAGCATCACATCGACATTGTTGGCGAGCATATCTACCGCAATATCATTTTCCAGCGAGCGGTGCGGTTGGTGCGCGGCAAAGGCGGCTGGCGTTGCGTGGGTGAGACGAGTATCTGAAACCAATCCCGTCGCCTTACCTTGCTTTTTCGCTTTTTCTAATATGGTTTCAACGTGATTGCCTTGAGAATCAACACCAATTACCTCAGACGCGGTGTATTGCCCGGTGGCGAGCATGGTGGCGGAACAAGCGGAATCAACCACGATAGCATCTTCTGGATGCGTCAGAGAAGAGCCAATGACCCCTTCGTCGGCCAGGTTATAGAGCGCTGTTTTTTGACCTTTGTAAATCGAATGTGGAGCTTGATTGGCGTAGGTTTCTAATAAGCCAACTTGTTGCGGGCCCATACCGTCGCCGATCATGAGAATGACATTTTTTATTTCAGCCGACGCGGCGCTGAAAGAAAGGGTGGTTGCAATCATCGCTGTGGCGACGGCATTCATTGTAGGTGTAAGTCGGTATTTCATTATAATTCCTATGAAAAGATACTCTTATAAGACGGACTTACTTAATCATGCTTAGATGTCAGTTTTGTTGCTGCACAAAATCGTCATCAATGATTCATATTCCAACTTTGATTTTGGTCTAGTGATATTGGGTATGCCAATGCTTTGTTTTGCCGAAGAGCAAGCTGATTAATCAGCTTTGAATTCGATGGGAATAGTTAAGGGAAGAGGGCTATGGCTGATGTAAAAAAGCCCACAGAGTGGGCTTTTATTTAAAGATATGACGCTGCTTAGGAGGGATTTGGAATGGCGTTGTTGAAATCCATTCTCGCTTGCTGTGAAAGCTCGGAAGCTTGTTGTTTATACTCTTTCGCTTTGGCTATGTTATCAAGGGCGTGTTGTAACGCATCTTGCAGCTCTTGTGGCAAATGGTGATCAGCGTAGTTTTCATCTAAGCTATGCTCCAGTGCAAAAGCACGAATTTGTTTACGTACATGCGCCAATTCATTCATGGCTAGACGCTCGGCCTCAGCCGCTTCCTGCGCGGTATCACGGGCTTTCTCAAAGCGTGCTAGCGCCATCCCTTCGGTTGACCATGGGTCTACGTCAGGTAACTCCTCAATATTGATAGTGGACTCTACATAGTCGTCTTGATGGCGAAGATCGAGTGAGGTCGCACGTACTGCTGAGATCATCAACATAACGGAAATTCCTAGCAGCGGTAAGCCGCCAACAATCGCGGCAGTTTGTAAGGTGCTTAACCCTCCCATAAACATCAATACCGTTGGTAGGAAAGAGAGGGTAAATGCCCAAAACATGCGGTTCCAGCGCATTGGCTCTTCGGTCACATTGTTTTGTACTACCGAGGCAAGGATGTAAGAGATCGAGTCGAAAGTCGTCGCAGTAAAAATAATACATAACACGGTGAAGACGGCAATAACTGCGGTGCCCATTGGTAGCATTTCTAGCATTGAGAAAATTGCTTTGGTTGCCCCTTCAGTATTGAGAATACCAACCACATCAAGCTCACCTGATAATTGCAGTGATAAACCGTAGTTACCCAGAATCATGAAGAAGAGAAAACAGCCCAATGAGCCGAAGAAAATGGCACCTGAAACCATTTCTTTAATAGTACGGCCACGTGAAATACGCGCGACAAAAAGCCCCATGCTCGGAGCAAAGACGAGCCACCATGCCCAATAGAAGATGGTCCAATCTTGTGGGAAATGAGTATCCTCAAATGAGCCGTAGCCACCAAATGGTTCAGCCCATGTTGCCATCATAAAGAAGTTAGACAGCATTCGTCCGATCGAATCGAGCCCCGTTTCCAGCATAAAAATGGTTGGCCCGGCAAATAGAACGAATACCAATAGCCCCATTGCTCCCCAAAAATTGACGTTACTTAAGAACTTAATGCCTTTTTCTAAGCCAGCGTAGGACGAATAGGCAAAGATAGCGGTACAGACGAGTAGCACTAAGACTTGGCTAAAGGTGTTTTTAGGCAGGCCAAATAAGTAATGCAGCCCTTCACCAATGAGTGGAGCAGCAAGACCCAAGCTGGTGGCGGCACCGCCAAGAAGACCGAAGATAAATAGCACATCAACAATTTTCCCCACAGTCCCTTTACTGCGTTCTTCACCAAGAACAGGCATTAATGCGCTTGATACTTTGAGAACAGGTTGCTTGCGTACATAGAAGAAATAGGCGATTGGCAGTGCTGGGATCATATAGATCGCCCATGCAATCGGTCCCCAGTGGAAAATGCCATAAGTGGCTGCCCAGCGAACCGCTTCTTCACTACCTGGTTCTAATTGGAAAGGGGGCGCTTGGTAATAGTAAGCCCATTCAATACATCCCCAATACAGGATGCTAGCGCCAATACCGCCACAAAAAAGCATTGCGGCCCAAGACATGGTGGAGAACTCGGGTTTTTCGTCGGCGTCGCCAAGTTTGATTTGCCCCATATCACTAAAGATGACGTAAATCATAAAGAACAAGGCGCTGATGCCTAAGGCGAGATAGAGAAAACCGAGTTTATCGGTCATAAAGGTTTTTGCGATTGCGATCCAGTCAGCCCCTTGTTCGGGGAACAACATTAGTGGCACAACAATCATGAGTAGTAGTGCAATAGCACCAAAAAAGGTAGGTTTGTCTATCAAAGAAAAGTCATTTTTCATAGTTAGCTTCATCCATAAAGGCTATAACGAAGCTCATTATGTCGGTCTATTCTTTTCTATGACAAACAGCAAATCTATTCGTGTCGATTAATCACCATTAAATGAAGTTAACTCGCCTGATCAAGTCGATCAGGCAAGCATGAGTAAAATACCACCAACGGTTGCCGCTGCGGAAAGAAATTGCCCCGCAGAATAGGAGTCATCATCTTCTTCTTTGATGGTATCGGGGTGATCCATACCAAGAGCGCCAGCAGCAAAAGATTCAACTTTGTCACCAACGGTTTTTTCCGGAGCACTTTCTTTTTCAATTTCTTTTAACGCGGCCAGCAGTGCTTTGCCTTCGTCTGAAAGCGTCACTTTATTTTGCTCTACTTTAAGTGGCGTTGAGCTGGTTGCAACATCAGTCATTTTTGCTTGAGGTTTGACTTGTTGGGTTGGTGTCAGCTTCGCTGGCTCCATGCCTACCGGTGTCATAAACGTCTCCTATCACAGTCCTCAGTCACTATATCGACCAAGACTAATAAAACTTGTGGGAAATATTCGTTTGAACGATATTTCTTTTCAAGCAAAAAATGCGCCAATTTCATTATTTTATGTGAACTCCATTATGAGAACCTCAAAACTTGCGACCATCAAATCGATGAACAGCCAATGCGCGCTGGAATACAGATTATGGCAGACATTGATGTGCATCGTTTCGCTGAGTTAAGGCCTGATAAGCTTGAATCAGATTGTCCCGCTGTACATAGCGCACGGGTGGGGCAAGCACCAAAAGCTGATAATCTGAGCCTGAATTCGTGAGTTCTGTGACGGGGGAAACCACGACAACATCGAGGTTAGCATCTCGGCGTAATATCGATGCTTTGGCTCCCTGTCCCTGCTCGACATGAAATTTTCCCGCGATATGCATGATTTGCGATTGAGGATGTTGTGTCAAATAGCTAACGATACTGTCAGCCATGGTCTCATCCCATGCCATTTGCGCTGAAAATTGACGCTGTGTTTGCTGCGTCTTTCCATGGTGTGCGTTTCCATGGTGAGTTGAAGCGATAAACTTTTCTTTGTAAGGGGAGTCTCGAGTGTCAATCTGTTCAGCCAACCAAGTTCGCTGTTTACTATCAAGTTTATCAAGATAACTTAACCCTTGTTGGCCAATGCAACGTACGATGGATTTTGGGGCGTTACTCGCGATAACGGCCAATTGTTTTTGCTTAGCCAGTTCAACTAAGGGGCGGTAATCGCTTGGGTAATTGGGCCATGCTCCTGCTTGTTGGATCAGTACTTGTTCGCCAATCTCGCCAGCCAGATATTGGTTGAGAGTCTGTTGAGCGTCTCGGCTAAACTGTTCCATTGAAACCGTTACTGTGCGCGGTTGCTGGCTGATTAGCTGCTTCAATAGATCGGTTTGAAAACGATGAATCGCGGAGTGCGTGTGCCACTCACCCACGAGAAGCACATCGGCATTAAGTAGCTCATCAGGTAGGGCATTGAGTGCGATCGGCTTACCTTGTGGGTCAGCCAATTGGTAATCGTAGTAACTGACGATCGGCGGTGTTGATGAGTCCACCGTTGAGCTGCAACTTGTAACGCTAGCTATTAAAGCTGCGTAGCCTAAGCACCGCATCAGCGAATCAGCGCGCCTGTAATTAAGGATTCGCTTACTATGAGAAGATATTGCTGACATAAAAAAGCCCTATTCCGTTTATTTAAGGGTAAATAGGGCTAAGTAAACAATCAATCTACGCCGGTAAATTTATGCGTTCTTGCGATACACACGAATCATAAAGTCTGCTTCGCAATCAAATTGTTCGGCAGTTTTTAGTAATTCTCTCAGTTCATCACTGGCCTTCCAAGCAAATGGTGTCATTTGCAAAAGGTCAAACCCATCACCTTGACCTAATGTCATCACGTAATTGAGTTTTTGTTCATGCTCCAATGTAAAACCTTCCAGTTGCTCTGGTTCTTCATTGTGCAAGCGAATCTCTTGATAGATGTGTTCACGTAGCTGATATAAATGGCGACCAGCAGGCGTCACGGTAATCACCACACCATTGTTGGCTAAGGTACGTGACATTTCTTCAGCTTTGCATGGAGCATAGATACGTAAAATCGCGTTTAAGCTCGCATCGGCGAAAGGAAGGCGATGGCTCGAAGCGACGGTGAACTGACAGTTCGGGTAGCGTTTTGCAGCAAAACGAATCGCGACTTTTGAAATATCTAAACCGAAGACATTGGCATAATTCGATTGTGTCTTGAGTGCCGTAGCTACTTCATCAGTGTAGTAACCTTCACCACAACCGATATCAAGCAGTTGGTGTTCACTATCCACAAGGTATTGTGCGCACAATTTTGCGACCGCTTGTTTCATCGGTTGGTAATAGTCTTTTTCCAAGAAACGGCGGCGCGCTTGCATCATCTCTTTATTGTCGCCTGGATCTTTTGAACGTTTGTGCTGGACGGGCATTAGATTGACATAGCCTTCTTTGGCAAGATCAAACCCGTGGTTGTTACTACAGCGGTACGTTCGCTCAGCAAAAGCAAGCGGTAGGTGACAGAGAGGACATTGATAAGACATAGAGAACTCAACAGATGAAGTTAGGCGGCAGAGTCTAGCAAGAAAGCGCCGTAGGCAAAAGCTTTGGCAAACGGGTTTTACTGGTTGAGAGAATAAAACAGCCCACAGAAATGTGGGCTGTTGGAAAACCATGAATATTTCGCAGCGGGATTAAGCAGAGATGATGGTGCTTAACTCGTACTCTTCATTAGGTTGTAAGGTGATACCATCGTTGATGGTTGGCGCATGAATAGTCGATTCAACACAGAACATAGTTTTGTAACCATCGTTCTCCATATCGGCCATATCTGTCGCCACTTCAATCCACGGGTTCCATAGCACGGCAGAATTATGGCCGGCATTGACGATCTTCAAAGTTCGGTTTAACACTTGGTCTTCAACTTCAATCACGCTCTCTGGTTTGGTGTAGACTCGGTCAATGCCCGCTGTCAGTGCTAGAGTCTCGCCGCCTTGGCAGATTTTACCTTCTTGCAAACCATCAATATATTCAGGACCCATACCCGTGACTTGCATTTTCTCGATATCGCTGATGTTCAAATAGGTATGTAGCGCACTAGAGAATGTCCATGCGTGATCGTCAATGTTTTGCACTTTTAGCGTGACTTTGAGTTCTTCACCCACTTCCATCACAAGGCGTAAATCAAACAAGTGAGGCCAAATATTTAGCGTATCTTCACTTGGGAACAGCGCTAATTCAACAATCACACCTTGCTCATTTTCACGGTGTTCAACCAATTCCCATTCTTTGCTACGCGCAAAGCCATGAGCTGGTGCAGCGACACGACCAAACCAAGGCCAGCAGACTGGAATGCCACCACGCAGCGCTTTTTCACCATCAAAAATAGCGGCATTGCTCATCCAGATAAGATCTTCTTGGCCAGTTGGTTGGTAAGAAACAACATGACCACCAAGTAGGGCAATACCGGCTACTGCTTTCTCGTGAATCACACGAACGATTTTTACTTCACCTTGCTGAACGATAGTGACGTTGTCGGACAGAACAGCGATTGCTGGCAGTTGAGACAAGTTCATAACAGAGTCCTCGAATTTTAAAATTAGATTCCATTGGCCCATTGTGGTGCATAGGCGGAATAGATGGAAAACCAAAGGAATATAATTTCGATGAAAGTCAGTGTTTTAAATTAAATATGACGTTTTTTAGATACTAAAAAGGCGACTCAAGAGCCGCCTTTTTTACGATTTTTTCTCAAAGAAAAGTTCGCTAATCGTTATCTAAGAAATTACTTAGAGATGTGTGCGATTAGGTCTAGAACTTTGTTTGAGTAACCGATTTCGTTGTCGTACCAAGATACAACTTTAACGAAGTTATCAGTTAGAGCGATACCAGCTTTAGCATCGAATACTGAAGTTTGAACTTCGCCAATGAAGTCTTGAGAAACAACTTGGTCTTCAGTGTAGCCTAGAACGCCTTTTAGTTCGCCTTCAGATGCTGCTTTCATAGCTGCACAGATAGCTTCGTAAGATGCGCCTTTCTCTAGGTTAACAGTTAGGTCAACTACAGAAACGTTAGCAGTTGGTACGCGGAAAGCCATACCAGTTAGTTTGCCGTTTAGTTCTGGAAGAACAACGCCTACTGCTTTAGCAGCACCAGTTGATGATGGGATGATGTTCTGAGAAGCACCACGACCACCGCGCCAGTCTTTAGCTGAAGGACCATCTACAGTTTTTTGAGTTGCTGTAGTCGCGTGTACAGTTGTCATAAGACCTGAAACGATACCGAAGTTGTCGTTTAGAACTTTAGCGATAGGCGCTAGACAGTTAGTAGTACAAGAAGCGTTAGAAACGATGTCTTGGCCTGCGTAAGTTGAATCGTTTACGCCCATAACGAACATTGGAGTTGCGTCTTTAGATGGACCAGTAAGAACAACTTTCTTAGCACCTGCAGTGATGTGCTTACGTGCAGTTGCGTCGTCTAGGAATAGACCAGTAGCTTCTGCTACTACGTCAACACCGATTGCATCCCACTTAAGATCTTCTGGGTTACGCTCAGCAGTTACACGTACAGTTTTACCGTTAACGATTAGGTTACCGTCTACAACTTCAACAGTACCGTTGAAACGGCCGTGAGTTGAGTCGTACTTCAGCATGTATGCCATGTATTCTACGTCGATAAGGTCGTTAATACCTACAACTTCAATGTCGTTGCGCTCTTGCGCTGCACGGAATACGAAACGACCGATACGGCCAAAACCGTTAATACCTACTTTGATAGTCATTATAGCTGCTCCACAACTTAATTTCTGATTAAAGATAACTGGTAGTAAAATTACAGAATCCAGTAAATGTCTGCAAGAGATAATCGGACTTAACTTGTTTAATGTCAAAAAAAAGCGACGCTTTTTTTCACAATTAGTCGCAAACGGTTATCTTTTATACTGATATTTACTTTTTTCACTATCCAGTTGACATAAAATGGTCGCATGGCCAAATCTTAGCCAGCTTTATTACTACTCTATCACGGTGAGAAAGTATGTGCTACAAAAGGTCGATAAAGGTAATTTTTTGGCCATAATAGGGCTAAAATATGATGAGTAAACAAAGGAGTAAGCGAATGAAAACAGAAGATGAAAAGGTTTCAATGCCAGAGGAATACTGGCGTGAACGCTTATCTGATGAGGAATTTCGTGTTTGTCGACAACAAGGAACAGAAGCCCCTTTTAGTGGTAAGTTGTTGCACAATCGAGAATCAGGGGTTTATTCCTGTACTTGCTGCCACGCCCCATTATTTCAATCTGATAATAAGTTTGACTCAGGTTGCGGCTGGCCTAGCTTTGATGCCCCAATCAACGATCAGGCAGTACGCTATTTAGAAGACTTAAGTCACGGAATGGTTCGTTCTGAGATCCGCTGCGCAACTTGCGATAGCCATTTGGGTCACGTTTTTCCTGATGGTCCACCCACGACCGGTGAACGATTTTGTGTCAATTCGGTGTCGTTAATTTTCAACAATCCACAAAAAAGCGGTGATTAAATCACCGCGGTTTGTTTGAATCTTTCAGGTAGAATTAGTGGCGAATTACATTAAGTGCCGCTAATGAAACTAAAATTGCGGGATAATTGTGGAGCGATATGCGCCATCGCCGATCGCATCGTAGACACTCTCTGCGATGTTATCCAACTGTTCATATTTCTCTTCATTGAATCCATACATAAGCTGTCGATTGTTCGCTGATGCGGTTTGGACATCGAACTGGTTAGCGACTTGTGCCCATATATAAGCTAACTCTTTGCGATTTTGCTGAAAGTTGATACTGGCGAGAGATTTCACCGCGTCGATATTGGTTTTCTTTCCGTCGGCGAGCTCAAGAGAACGATTGAGTAAATACAGTGTTTTTTCCGCATCGCGGCTTGTGTAGAAGGTTGCTAGAGCATATTGCATCTCGGCACTTTCTAATGCTTGAGATCCTTCCATTTGTAAAAATCCACGTCGCGCGTCTTCGTCACCCTCTTGGCTCCAAAGGAAATAGAGCGCTTGAGGTGAGGTAGATAGCTTCAATTCGCTAACCACTCGCGCTTGTTCATCATTGACGTGCATTTGGGAAGTAAAGCGTTTCTCTTTGCGGTTGTTTTGATCGATCGGTTGGATCTGAGCCGCTAAGGTTAGGCATTTTTCATATTCGGCGAGAATGTGATATTCGCGAATTTTGTTGCTATCTGATGGATCTTTGAGCACTTCAAAACGATGCCATACTAAATCAGTACGAGGAACTCGACATTGGCCATCATCCATATTGAGTTGTTCGCAACGCAGGGCAGGGTTATCTGCACAAAGTTGTTCGGTGTTTTTTCGTCCTTCGAAACATCCGCTAAGGAGGAAACCTAAGCCAATGGTTGTTGCCAACTTGAGTCTATTCATAATTTAATGCTTGTGATCAGATACGCTTATTCTAGGTTCATGTCTTGACTCAAATAGCGAGCCAGTTATGTTTTGCTCAAACGATGACAATAAGGATACCTTATGGACGCCGAGCAGTTAGTCAATGCCATTACTCCTGAAGCTTACCAGCGCTTACTGTTTGCTGTTGAAACCGGTAAGTGGCCAGAAGGAACCACGCTTACACAACAACAGCGTGATTCGTGTATGCAAGCGGTGATGCTCTACCAAGCTAAGTATAATCAAGAAGCTCAGCATATGACGGTCGCACAGGGCGGTGAAATTAGCTTTAAATCCAAAGCAGAACTAAAAAAGCAATTTCATAAACAACAAGCTGATATTGTTCGTGTTAACCCTAATGACACTGAGTAACGTCAAGTCGCTGATAATAAAAAGGTAGATGCACAATCATCTACCTTTTTTATTGAATTATCCGCAGCACTTCTTAAATTTTTTACCGCTACCGCAAATACATGGATCATTTCGTCCTACTTTGAGACTTTTGATCGGTTGTGAAAGGCGCTCATCTTGCGGTTCTTCATCTTGTTCGGCGTATTCACCATCGATGTAGTACCAAAGATCATTTTCACGCACAAAGCGAGAGCGCTCTTCTAAGCAAAACTCTTGTTCTTCTTGCTCAAAGTAAGCTTGGAAGGTGACAAAGCCTTCCTCTTGGTTGTGGCCAGCTTCGCTACCAAGTACCTCTAGAGATAACCAGTGACTATTAACTGAATCGGCGATGGCTTCGCGTTGCGCTTCCGCCTCGCAGCTTGGGTGGTAAGTAGCCACAACAAAATCAACCAAGCCTTTTACATGTGCGCTATAACGGGCACGCATAAGTTGCTCAGGTGTTTGAGCTTGGTGATGATCAAGGTGAACAGGTTGGCAGCACTGTTCGTAGTTAATTGGGTTGCCACAAGGACAATGACTCATACGAGCACCATTAGTTAGGCTGAAATTGGCGCTAGTGTATTGAGCCAATCACTGAGAGTAAAGCGCTACTGCACATCGACCAATTCAGCGGTCCAGAGAATGGATTCTTGATAGGCACTTGCCACCGCATGTTCACTCAGTTTGAGTTTAAAGCTAAGGCTGGCCGTTTTATCCCAACGTGCTTTTTCATAGGAGCTGACCAACACCAGCAGGCCGCCAAGTACGCCGCGTTTTTCGGTTAATGCTTGGAAAATGGCATCATCGATTGGGATTTCGTGCAGAATGTCTTCTAATGGTCGATCAAGCAGTGAATCGAGCAGCGAGAACATACCCGTTAAAAAGGCGTGGTTCATTTTAGGTTGATTGCTTGCACGTATTTTTTGACTAAGTAATTGGCAAAATTTAGCGCGCTGGATAGATAAGGTGTACAAATGATCCGGCTTACCCTCGTGCGTGGCGGAAAGCGCAACCAGCGAGATGAATTTACGCAATCGATCTTCACCAAGATAAATCAAAGCTTGCTTAAATGAATGGATTTTGGTGCTGACCATCGCTGAAGCGTTGACATAGCGCAGCAATTTATAGGAAAGAGTGACATCTTTCGAGACCAAGCGTTCCAATACTTTGAAATCAAGCTGATCTTTAGATATTTCAGTCAGTAGTTCGATAACCGTCAAAAACGACGGCTCTAAAGCCTTCTTCTGCACCATTTCTGGTTTGGCAAAAAAATAGCCTTGAAAATAAACAAATCCCGCTTGCAGTGCTTGCTGGTATTCTTGGTGCGTTTCGATTTTTTCAGCGAGGAATTCGATGTTGTAATTGCTCAAGCTATCGATGTAAATTTTGGCTTTGTCGATTGGGACTGAGTGGATATCAAACTTGATAATTGAAATATAAGGCAGAAATTCACGCCACTCTTTGTTGGGGATAAAGTCATCCAACGCCAGAGTGTAGCCTTTTTCGTGCAGCGAGCGTATTGCGCTTAATAATTCAGGTGTCGGTTGGCAATCTTCTAAGATCTCGATCACCATATTCTCAGCGGAAAACAATGTGGGTAGTTGTTGGACTAAACTGGCGTAGGGAAAATTAATGAAGCCGAGTTTATCCCCCAAGGTTTCCTTGTGAGTGGTTAACATGTGATCGGACAGTAGACGACTGGTCGCAAGATCGGGATCGATATTAGGGAAAGTGTTGCTTGGACCATCTCGGAACAATAGCTCGTAACCGATGGTTCGTTTTTCCTGATCTAATATCGGTTGGCGCGCAAAATAAGAATACTTCAAGGGAGACATCAACCTAATTTCTGTTTACGTCAATATTAGGGATGTCGTGCGGTTTTTGCTATGAACTAGTTCAAACTAACACTCTTTATTGAGAAAAGGACGAGTTTCTAATGTGAAATTTTCCGTGTCACAGCACAAAATTGAACCTTGTTCGTACCAATCACCAAGAACAATGCGAGTCATCGATTGGTTATTGTGGCTCGTAAAGTGATGGGTATTCGGACGATGGGTGTGGCCGTGAATCATCAGTTCAACCCCGTGAACGACCATTACGTCTTCGACTTCACTTTGTGTCACATCCATAATCATTAGTGATTTCGATTTTTTAGTATCGCGAGCATCTTGTTGAATTTTGCCGACGATCTTCCGTTTAAGCGCCATTGGTAGACGATTAAAAACCCATTGTAGCCATGGCTGATTCACTTTGGCGCGAAAGGCTAAATATTGGGTATCTTGGGTGCACAGTGTATCGCCATGTAGGATCACGGCTTTGCGTCCATACAGGTCAATTACCGTTTCGTCACCCAGCAGTGTGACACCGGTTTGCTTAGCGAAGCGTTGACCGACAAGGAAATCTCGGTTGCCTTTGACAAAAAAGCACGGCACACCACGGTCGGTGAGTTGTTTAAATTCAGCGCGAACTTGCTGAGCAAAGTCACTGTTGTCATCGTCACCAATCCAAAAATCAAATAGGTCCCCCAGCACATAAAGCGCATCGGCGTGGATCGCTTCATTTTGCATGAACTGGCTGAAACAGCGATTGATGTCTGTCGTGTTAGGCGAAAGGTGCAGATCGGAGATAAAGAGAGTAGTCATAATACCTGAAGAGTAAAAAGGGCGCAGAAGCGCCCTTTATTAACGATTATGCTTCGATAGTCGTGCCAGTGATTACCACGTCTTCTAGTGGTACATCTTGGTGCATACCGTAAGAACCAGTGCTTACACCTTTGATTTGGTCTACAACGTCCATGCCTTCAACAACTTCAGCAAATACGCAGTAACCCCAACCATCTAGGCTTTCGCTACGGAAGTCTAGGAAAGTGTTGTTGCTTACGTTGATGAAGAACTGAGAACTCGCTGAATGCGGTTCCATAGTACGAGCCATCGCTAGCGTGCCTACTTTGTTGCTTAGGCCATTGTTTGCTTCGTTTTTGATTGTTGCACGAGTTGCCTTCTCACGTAGGCCAGACTCCATGCCACCACCTTGGATCATGAAACCATCGATAACACGGTGGAATAGTGTGTTGTCGTAAAAACCATCACGGCAGTACTGTAGGAAGTTTGCGCTTGTTTCTGGAGCGTTCTCAGTGTCTAGCTTAACTTTGATGTCACCAAAATTAGTGTGAAGGGTGATCATGATTGTATCCTTAACCGATGTTTTTTGATTTGAGCTGAAGATTCTATCGCAACTTTTCAGACATTAATACGTCAAAAGAAGGGGTTCACACATCAGTATAGGCGTTAATGATGGCTTTTTAACCGTTTGAGGGATTACCTAATCAAGTGTGAATTGATATACTGAGCCACTATTTTGTTTCACCCAGATAAAGCATAGAGATCATGTTAAAAATATATAACACACTCACAAGACAGAAAGAGGAATTCAAACCAATCAATGCTGGTAAAATCGGCATGTATGTCTGTGGGGTAACCATTTACGATCTCTGTCATATCGGTCATGGACGCACGTTTGTTTCATTTGACGTGGTTTCACGCTACTTGCGTTACCTTGGTTACGATTTGACTTTCGTTCGTAATATCACGGATATCGATGACAAGATCATCAAGCGTGCAAATGAAAATGGCGAAAGCTGTGAGTCACTGACTGAGCGTTTAATCGGTGAAATGCACGCGGATTTTGATGCGTTGAATATGAAACGCCCTGACATCGAGCCACGTGCCACTGAATTTATTCCTGAAATTATTGCATTAGTAGAAAAACTGATTGAACGTGGTTTTGCTTATGTTGCTAGCAATGGCGATGTGATGTTTGAAGTGAGCAAGTTCGATGAGTACGGCAAACTGTCTAAGCAAGATCTTGATCAACTGCAAGCAGGCGCTCGTGTTGATGTTGAGTCAGCAAAGCGTAGCCCACTTGATTTCGTTTTGTGGAAAATGTCTAAACCTGGTGAACCGACATGGGAATCACCATGGGGTGCGGGCCGTCCTGGTTGGCACATCGAATGTTCAGCAATGAACTCGGCGATTCTAGGTAACCATTTCGACATTCACGGTGGCGGTTCTGATCTGCAGTTCCCACACCACGAAAATGAAATCGCTCAATCGTGCTGCGCGCATAACACCCAGTATGTGAATACTTGGATGCACAGCGGCATGGTGATGGTGGATAAAGAGAAAATGTCTAAATCACTAGGCAACTTTTTCACTATTCGTGATGTATTGGGTCACTACGACGCAGAAACGGTTCGTTACTTCCTAATGTCTGGTCACTACCGTAGCCAACTAAACTACAGCGAAGAAAACCTAAACCAAGCACGAGCTTCACTTGAGCGTCTATACACCTCGCTACGTGGTCTAGATTTATCAGTTGAAGCGGCAGGTGGTGATGAGTACCAAGTCCGCTTTAATGACGCGATGAACGACGACTTCAATACACCAGAAGCTTACTCAGTACTGTTTGATATGGCGCGTGAAATCAACCGTCTTAAAACAGAAAACATTGAGCAAGCAAGCGCTCTAGGTGTTGTTATGCGCCAAATGGCGGAAGTGATTGGTATTCTTCATCAAGATGCAGAAGCTTTCCTAAAAGGTGATGCGGGTAACGATGATGAAGTGGCTGAAATTGAAGCACTGATCAAGCTACGTAACGACTCTCGCGCATCGAAAGATTGGGCTAACGCGGATTTAGCGCGTGATAAGCTTAACGAGATGGGTATTGAGTTGGAAGATGGCGCAGAAGGCACTACTTGGCGTCGTAAATAACCTCCACAGCCATCAATTAGTGGATGTATAAATAATTTTAAGGGGCTGAGTCGTCAGCCCTTTTTTCTATCCGATTTGTCTATTCTATAGGATATTTTTCGTGGCTCAGATGTACTTCTATTACTCGGCAATGAATGCGGGTAAATCTACGACGCTTCTTCAATCCTCATTTAACTACCAAGAACGTGGCATGAACCCAGTGATTTTCACTGCGGCATTAGATGATCGTTACGGCGTGGGTAAGGTGAGTTCGCGCATTGGTTTACAGTCAGAAGCTTTCTTATTCAAACCTGAAACCGATCTTTTTCAAGCGATTGAAGCGCTTAATAGTGAAGAAAAACGCCACTGTATTTTGATTGATGAATGCCAGTTCTTATCGAAAGAGCAGGTGTATCAATTAACAGAAGTGGTCGATAAACTGCACATTCCAGTTCTATGCTACGGTTTACGCACGGATTTTCTTGGTGAGCTGTTTGAAGGCAGTAAGTATCTGCTATCTTGGGCTGATAAGTTGGTCGAGCTGAAAACGATTTGTCACTGTGGTCGCAAAGCGAACATGGTGATTCGTACGGATGAACACGGCAATGCGATTGCTCAAGGTGATCAAGTGGCGATTGGTGGTAATGATCGTTACGTGTCGGTATGTCGTCAGCACTATAAAGAAGCGCTAGGCCAATAATTGGCGGGGTGGTGCTTTAGTACAAAAACAAAAAACGGAGCCAGTGGCTCCGTTTTTTGTTGCATTCGTAAATCTAAAGATTAACGAGCACGGAAGACGATGCGGCCTTTAGATAGGTCGTATGGAGTCATCTCTACAGTTACTTTGTCACCAGTAAGAATACGGATGTAGTTCTTACGCATTTTACCAGAGATATGAGCAGTAACTACGTGACCGTTTTCTAACTCAACACGGAACATCGTGTTTGGAAGAGTATCAAGGACTGTACCTTGCAACTCAATTACGTCTTCTTTAGCCATTTATTCCTCTTTTTCAAATGGACAATTTCAACCGGCTTATTCGTACCGATAAAAATGAATTAAGTAAAGTTGGGCGGTATTCTACCCCTGCCAAGTCTGATTTACTAGCCTTTGATGAGGTTGAAAGCGGACTTTGTAATTCATAGCAGGGCATTCATCGATTTGGTAGCCAAGATAAAGCCATTGTTTTCCTTGGTTACGACAATAATCAATTTGTAGTAACCCCCCTAAAGTACCGAGTGATATTTCACTGTTTGGGTCAAAAAAAGTATAGAAGGCGCTGGCGCTATTGCTGAGTATATCGGTGACTGCAATACCAATCAGCTTATCATCATCATAGATATGTAGGTATTGAGTATTTAGCCAAGCACAATGGGAGAATTGAGCGAAACTGTCACGATTGGCTGGATACATACTGCCTTCGCGATGGCGGGCGTCGATATAAGGTTGATAAAGGTCGAACCAATCTTCATCCATCTCTTCTTTCAGTTGGTACCGAATGTTTTTTGCTTTCGCCAACAGCCGCTTCTGGCTGCGTGATGGTTCAAAATTCGGGACTGAAATCCGAATGGGCTGGCAGGCACTGCACAATTCACAGTGCGGTTTATAAATTGTGTCGCCGCTGCGACGAAAGCCATTGGCGAGCAGAACTTCATAGTTAGATGAGCTATGCAGAGCAGGCTCAAGCGCCACCGCGACTCTCTCCTGGCGATTAGGTAGATAGCTACAAGGGTGGTTATCGGTCAAACCGATGCGAATTTGCTGCAAATCAGAACTCATTTCATTTCTCAGCGGGTAAATTAAGCCATTGTGGTTGAAAGCACAGCTCGTCAATAACTTGATATCTTAAAGATAGCAGGCTTTGGATAAAGCTTTCGCGTGGTAATTCAAATGCGCCCAAAGATTGAGTGTGCTCATTCAGAACCTGACAATCAATTAATTGTCCACCTTGCTGTTGAAAATGAGAGCAGAAATACCATAAGGCGACTTTAGACGCATTGCTCTCAAGACTAAACATCGATTCACCGCAGAACAGTTGCCCAATTGACAAGCCATATAAACCACCAATCAATCGCTCTTCTTGCCACACTTCTACCGAGTGACAATGACCTTGTTGCGCCAATTGTTTGTAGGCGTGGCGCATATCTTGATTAAGCCATGTTTCTTCGGCACTGCGTAGCGCAGCACACTGGTCAATCACTTGCTCGGTTGCGTGATTAATGCTGACTCGGTATTGATGCTTTCGTTGGAACTTTTTCAGACTTTTCGATGGTTTAAAAACGCTTGGATCAAAGACTGCGCGCGGGGATGGGCTCCACCATAATATCGGTTCGTCAGGGCCATACCACGGAAAGATGCCATTGTGGTAAGCTGTTAGTAAGCGATCTGCCGACAGATCACCGCCAAACGCTAATAAGCCATTGGGATCATCCAGTGCGTCAAATGGTGACGGGAAGCTCAAGTTACTAGGGTCGAGTTCTGTCAGATAAATAGCCATCAAGAGGTTTCGATTATGATGAAGAAGTGGGTATGGATATTATTGATTTTTCCTCTGTTTGCCAATGCCGCATATCAACGGAACGTGGCTCGTCCTGTCAATGAGGTGGTATTTGGCAAGGTTGATTCAGTGCGTTACATCACTCAACAACAGATTGTCCAATCAAAAAGTAATGGCTGGGAAACATTCTTAGGGGCCGTGGTCGGCGGATTGGTGGGTAACCAATTTGGTGGCGGTAGCGGTAAGGAAGTGGCGACGGCTGTGGGTGCTGTCGCAGGTGCCAGCGTGGCGAGAAATCGCGCCAACCAAAGTTACAGCGTTGAGTATCGTTTGGTTGAGTTGTTGATCCGGACCGACGACAAGCGTCTGATTAATGTGATTCAAGATGTCGATAGTTCAATGATTTTCCAGCGTAATGACCCGGTTAGAATCCTCTATTTCAATGACGGCGTGCGTGTGGACAAAGAGTATTAATCAATTCGGCTCTTGTTGCAGTAAGGTGTTTATTTTACCGCCGTTAAAACTCGATTTGCTCTGGTTTTAACGGCGGTTTTTCGTTAGTCTGCCAGTATGAAGAATTTTTCATCGCTCTTATGGAAGTGAGCGAGCAAGGAATAGTAGTCTTAATGGAAAGCCTTACATTACAACCAATCAATAAAGTCGATGGTGAGGTCAACTTACCGGGTTCTAAAAGTGTATCAAACCGAGCTTTACTGCTGGCGGCATTGGCGCAAGGAACCACTCGTTTAACCAATCTGCTTGATAGTGACGACATACGTCATATGCTGAATGCTTTGACTTCGCTCGGGGTTAATTATCGTTTATCGGATGATAAGACTGAGTGCGAAGTGGATGGTTTAGGCTCTGCATTTTCTGGTGGACATAGCGTTGGTGGACAAAGCGACGCGGCTCAATCATTAGAATTAGTCTTAGGTAACGCAGGCACCGCGATGCGCCCATTGGCGGCCGCTTTATGTTTAGGTTCAGGTGAGTATGTACTTACTGGTGAGCCTCGTATGAAAGAGCGCCCAATTGGCCATTTGGTAGATGCGTTGCGTCAAGCCGGAGCAGAGATTAGCTATCTTGAAAATGACAACTACCCACCAATTAAGATTGTTGGTAGTGGCCTAAATGGCGGCAGCGTTGAGATTGACGGTTCTATCTCAAGCCAGTTCTTGACGGCATTTTTGATGTCAGCGCCATTAGCGAAAGACGATGTCACGATCAACATCGTCGGCGATTTGGTTTCAAAACCCTACATCGATATTACCTTACACATCATGGCTCAGTTTGGGGTTGTGGTAGAAAACCGCAATTACCAACAATTTGCGATTAAAGCTGGGCAACAATATGTCTCGCCAGGTGATTTATTGGTCGAAGGCGATGCTTCTTCTGCTTCGTATTTTCTTGCGGCTGCGGCTATCAAAGGTGGTGCAATTAAGGTCACGGGTATCGGTAGAAACAGTATTCAAGGGGATATTCAATTTGCTGACGCGCTAGAGAAAATGGGTGCTGAAATTGAATGGGGTGATGACTACGTCATTTCTCGCGTGGGTAAGCTTAAAGCGGTTGATTTAGACTTTAATCATATCCCTGATGCCGCGATGACGATTGCCACTACGGCGCTGTTTGCCGAAGGTACCACGGCGATTCGCAATGTTTACAACTGGCGAGTAAAAGAGACCGACCGCTTGTCTGCCATGGCAACTGAATTGCGTAAAGTAGGCGCTGAAGTGGAGGAGGGTGAAGATTACATCATTGTGACCCCACCCACTCAGCTTAAGCATGCTGCGATTGATACCTATGACGATCACCGTATGGCCATGTGTTTCTCGTTAGTCGCATTGAGCGATACGCCAGTCACAATTAATGATCCGAAATGTACCTCGAAGACCTTCCCTGATTATTTCGATAAATTGGCGGGTTTGAGCTGTTAAGCTAAGCGAGAACATTGGGTTTCGAAAATAACAAAGGCTGACACGGTGTCAGCCTTTTCTGTTACTCGAAGCAAAAGCTCATGTTACGCTGCCGATTCTCGATTCTCGATCTCAGCTGACTATTTTTCTAACGTAAATTCTTTCGACAAATGGTGAGCAAGGAACTTAAACATATTGAAAACAGCAGTGGTATTTGCTGTTGGGATACCATTGTCATCTAGGAAATAATTGCCCTTAAAGACCAAAACTTCTTCTTTTTCTTCTACGCTATCAGCACGCATACCTTCGATGTAATCATCGTGGGCTTGAATAATTTGGTTCGCGATCAGTAGTAGATCGAATTGTGAGATGGTTTTTTTTTCGCTCATCACGATTACCTTTAAATAGAGGGTTTGGCGATTAATGGTCGCGATTGTACGTGCAGTTAAGGGCATTTTCCAATGACCTATAACAATTTTACTCATGGTGGTGAGTTGAAATGTTTTGTGACGGGCTACATAAATCTGCTTACTTTGTTGGCAGAGATATAAACCACACGTTTAGTATGTGGCACTTCATCAGGTAAGGCATTGATTGTTTAACCGAACTCATTATTGAATGGGTACTATAAACACACTTAACGCTTTGGGTGAGATCGCGCATTTGTCGAGCAGTCAAAAGTGATTTTAAAAAAAGATATTGATCTTCTGGTCATCTCGCTCGATAGTAAAAAAAGAAGCAATATTTTAAGTATGTTGTGCGATAAGCTCGCGTCATCAGTCACTAAAGGACACTAGAGTCAGTTATGGGTAAGTCACTCGTTATTGTGGAATCGCCTGCTAAGGCTAAAACCATCAATAAATATCTCGGTAAGGACTTCATCGTAAAGTCTAGTGTGGGTCACGTACGTGATCTACCTACTGCGGGACAAAGCACCGGCCAAAAAGCAGCGGCGGTATCAACCAAAGGTTTAAGCCCGGAAGAGAAAGCTCGTGTGAAGCACGAGAAAGATCGTAAATCGCTGATCAAAAAAATGGGTATCGACCCATTTAATGGCTGGGAAGCGAATTACCAAGTACTACCGGGTAAAGAGAAAGTAGTCGCTGAGCTACAGAAACTCGCCAAAGACGCAGATTGCGTTTATCTCGCAACCGATTTGGACCGCGAAGGAGAAGCTATCGCATGGCACCTTCGTGAGATCATCGGTGGCGATGAAGAGCGATACAAACGTGTAGTGTTTAACGAAATTACCAAAAATGCTATCCAACAAGCGTTCGAAAAACCGGGCGAACTGAGTATGGATGGTGTTAATGCCCAACAAGCACGTCGTTTTATGGACCGTGTTGTTGGCTTTATGGTCTCTCCACTGTTGTGGAAAAAAGTGGCTCGTGGCTTGTCAGCTGGTCGTGTTCAATCTGTAGCGGTTAAGCTACTGGTTGAGCGTGAGCGCGAAATTAAAGCGTTTATCCCAGAAGAATTTTGGGATATCCACGCCAATACCAAGACGCAAAACAAAACGGACTTCCGCCTACAAGTGGCTCAAAAAGATGGTGTGGCATTCAAGCCAACCAATCAAACTGACACGATAGCCGCGGTTTCGGTACTTGAAAATGCCGCTTTTGAAGTGTGTAAACGTGAAGACCGCCCTACGTCAAGTAAGCCGTCTGCACCATTTATCACTTCAACGCTACAACAAGCAGCAAGTACGCGTCTAGGCTACGGCGTTAAAAAGACCATGATGCTGGCTCAGCGCTTGTATGAGGCGGGTTACATCACTTATATGCGTACTGACTCAACTAACTTGAGTTCAGAGGCTGTAGAGACGTTACGCGAGTATATTGGCACAGAGTACGGTGACGCTTACCTGCCAGCAAGTAAACTGGTTTACGGTAGCAAAGAGGGCGCTCAAGAGGCGCACGAAGCGATCCGTCCATCAGATGTAACGGTGAAAACTGAAGATCTTGTGTCTATGGAAGCAGACGCACACAAACTGTATAACCTGATTTGGAACCAGTTTGTTGCCTGTCAAATGACGCCAGCGCAATACGATTCAACCACTGTGAGCGTAAAAGCGGCTGAATACACGCTGAAAGCAAAAGGTCGTATCCTTAAGTTTGATGGTTGGACTCGTGTTCAACGTCCAATGGGTAAGAACGAAGACCAAATTCTACCTGCGGTTCAAGTGGGTGATAAAATTGACTTGGTTGATCTTGAACCTAAGCAGCACTTTACTAAGCCACCAGCACGCTTTACCGAAGCGGCATTGGTTAAAGAACTTGAAAAACGTGGTATTGGTCGTCCTTCAACGTACGCATCGATCATCTCAACCATTCAAGATCGTGGTTACGTAAAAGTTGAACAACGTCGTTTCTATGCAGAGAAGATGGGTGAAATTGTTACTGACCGTCTTGATGGCAGTTTCCATGAGTTGATGAACTACGAGTTCACCTCAAAAATGGAGCAGAAGCTTGACCAAGTCGCGGTGGGTGATGCGAACTGGAAATCAGTCCTAGATAACTTCTTCACCGATTTTACTGGCGATCTTGAGAAGGCAGAATTGGATGAAGATGTGGGTGGCATGAAGCCAAACCATATCGTATACACCGATATCGAGTGTCCAACGTGTTCACGCGAGATGGGTATTCGTACTGCATCAACGGGTGTGTTCCTAGGTTGTTCTGGTTATGCATTACCGCCAAAAGAGCGCTGTAAAACCACGATTAACTTGGGTGACGAAGAAGGCATAATTAACGTACTTGAAGAAGACGTTGAAACGGCTGCGCTACGTGCGAAGAAACGTTGTCCAATTTGTGAAACGGCGATGGACGCTTATCTGATTGATGATAAACGTAAGCTGCATGTTTGTGGTAACAACCCGAACTGTGAAGGTTACGTTGTCGAGTTTGGTGAGTACAAAGTTAAAGGCTATGAAGGCCCGCTGGTTGAGTGTGACAAGTGTGGTAGCGATATGGTTCTTAAGAACGGTCGTTTCGGTAAATACATGGATTGCACCAGCGAGACTTGTAAGAACACGCGTAAGATCCTGAAAAATGGTGAAGTTGCACCGCCAAAAGAAGATCCAGTACACCTACCAGAGCTGCCGTGTGAAAACTCAGACGCATACTTTGTTCTACGTGATGGTGCCTCTGGTTTGTTCTTAGCGGCAAGTACTTTCCCTAAATCGCGTGAAACACGTGCCCCTTTAGTGGAAGAACTTAAACGTTTTAAAGATCGTATTTCTGCAAAGTTCCATTATCTTGCGGATGCACCAGAGAAAGATCCAGATGGTCTGCCGATGGTAGTGCGTTTTAGTCGTAAGACGAAAGAGAACTATGTGCGCTCAGAAATTGATGGTAAGCCATCAGGTTATACAGCCCTTTTCGTGGATGGAAAGTGGGATATAACAGACAAGCGTAAGAATAAATAATCATCTATATGATTGAAAAAGCAGCGATTTATCGCTGCTTTTTTTATGCCTGAATATTTAACAATACGCCCGTTTAGTCAGAGCGGATGTAACGTCATTTTCACATTTCTTAATACTTACGTCGGATTATTATCAAATAACTCAATAGCGTGCGATCTAAATCACATTTTTGTTTTCAGTATGTTAACGGCTTATGTAAATGTTACCAAATGTGTGAGCTGGATCAGGTGGTGGTTAAGTAACCTGTGAGCATTTACCGGTATAGCGTATTTAAAATTGTAATCTTTGTCAGATACGATAATTTATAGCCAATAGCATGCACATTATTGAGGGGGGAAAGTACCGAGTAACATGGACAGGATTTTATAGCTGCTAAAACAAGGGAATATAAAGGTACCAGACTAGGTATCAAACGATAAATAATAATATGGAGAATAACGAATGGCTGGTGTACTAGGAATGATCCTTGCTGGTGGAGAGGGCTCAAGACTGCGTCCTTTAACTGAGTCTCGGAGTAAACCTTCGGTTCCTTTCGGTGGTAGCTACCGCCTTATTGACTTCGCGCTAAATAATTTTATTAATGCTGACCTTATGCGCATTTATGTGCTGACTCAGTTTAAATCACAATCCTTGTTCCACCATCTAAAGAAAGGTTGGAACATCAACGGTATTACTGACCGTTTTATCGATCCTATCCCTGCTCAAATGCGTACCGGTAAACGTTGGTATGAAGGTACTGCCGACGCCATTTACCAAAACTTGCGCTTCATGGAACTGGCTGAACCTGATCAAGTGTGTATCTTCGGTTCCGATCATATCTACAAAATGGACATCAAGCAGATGCTTGATTTTCACCAAACCAAAGAAGCAGCACTCACCGTTTCTGCACTGCGTATGCCACTTGAGCAAGCATCACAGTTTGGGGTGATTGAAGTGGATACTGACGGTCGTATGATCGGCTTTGAAGAAAAACCACAAAATCCTAAGTCGATTCCAGGTGATCCTGGTTTTGCATTGGTCTCAATGGGCAACTACGTGTTTGAAGCGTCAACGCTTTTTGCTGAGTTGATCGAAGATGCGGATAATCCGGATTCGTCGCACGATTTTGGCAAAGACATCATTCCAAAAATGTTCCCACGTGGAGACGTGTTCGTTTACGACTTCAGTACCAACCACATCACGGGTGAAAAAGAAGAAGTGTACTGGCGTGATGTCGGTACGATCCATGCGTACTGGGAAGCGCACATGGATTTGTTGCAAAAAGACGCACCATTCTCACTCTATAACCGTAAATGGCCACTGCATACCTATTACCCACCATTGCCACCAGCAACCTTTACCGACTGTGATAATGGTCGTGTGCAAATCATTGATAGCTTAGTTTGTAATGGCAGTTTAGTGCGTGGTTCAAGAATCGAAAAGTCGGTATTGGGCTTCCGCAGCAACATCGCTTCTGCGTGTGACATCAGTGAAAGTATTTTACTGGGTGACGTTAAAATCGGTGAAGGTTGTGTGTTACGCCGGGTAATTATTGATAAAGATGTTGATATCGCACCGGGGACGCAAGTAGGGGTTAACCTGAAAGAAGACCGTAAACACTTCCATGTTTCAGACGAAGGCATAGTCGTGATTCCTAAAGGAGTAAAAGTTGGCTACTAAGCAATTGTCGATACTCTTTGTTGCATCAGAAATTGATGGCTTGATAAAAAGTGGTGGCTTGGCGGACGTCGCCAAGGCACTGCCGCAAGCGCTATGCTCGTTAGGGCAAGACGTGCGAGTGACGATTCCAGCATATCGTAAAATCGCCGATATAGACCAAGCGCCAGTAGTGCTGGAGACTCATTTGGAGCATTGGCCGCATACACCGTATAAAATACGCCAGCTATCGGTAGAGGGCCTACCGGTTTATGCCATCGAGTGTGACCAATATTTTAGCCGCGATGAAATGTACTCAGAGTACAATCAAGCCTATCCAGATAACGGTGAGCGCTTTGCTTTTTTCAGCGCCGCAAGTTTGGATATGCTGGCTAAACTGGGTTTTCGTCCAGATATTGTCCATGCCAATGATTGGCACACCGGCTTTGTCCCGTATTTGCTGAAATATCGTTATGCGGAATGCCCATACTTTGCCAATACCAAAAGCATTATTTCAATTCACAATGCGGTGTTTAAAGGGGTATTTAGCTACGAAGAAGTGCATTCTTTACCAGAGATGCAAGTGCACTATACACCAGACGCCGCGGTCAGCAATAGTCATATTACGATGTTGAAAGCTGGGGTGATGACGGCAGATAAAATTAATGCTGTGAGTCCTACTTATGCCAAAGAGTTGCAAACCGAACTTGGTAGCCATGGGATGGCAAAAGAGTTCCAAGCACGCTCTGAAGATTTGGTTGGGATTTTGAATGGTTGCGATTACAGTGCGTGGAGCCCTGAAACCGATCGCTACTTGCCACTCAATTTTAAAGCCAATAAGCAAAGTATGTTGCGTGGTAAGAAGGCGAGTAAAAATGCTCTGCAGCAACGTGTAGGCCTTCCTGAGGCCGATAACGCGATGTATGGCATGGTTTGCCGCCTGACGAATCAAAAGGGCGTACAGTATTTGATTCCAATTCTTGACCGCTTCTTGAAATTGGATGTGCAAGTGGTGATTGTCGGCACGGGTGATCCGAAGTTGGCCTATCAGCTTAAAGCCATTGCCGAGCGTTACAGCGATAAATTCGCCTTTGTTGAAGCTTACGACAATGAACTGGCGCACTGGGTGGAAGCGGGCTCTGACTTCTTCTTGATGCCATCTGAATTTGAACCTTGTGGTTTAAATCAGATCTACAGCATGGCCTACGGTACTCTACCTATCGTCCGTGCGGTTGGGGGGCTTAAGGATAGCGTGATTGATTATGATCATTCGCCACTGCAAGCGACAGGTTTTGTTTTTGAACTTCCAGAACCATTGGAGTTACTGAGCATCATGCAACGTTCATTGCTGCTGTATACGCAAAAACCAGCAGAGATGAGACGGGTGCAATTGTATGCGATGGAGCAGAATTTCTGCTGGAAACAAGCCGCAGACGAATATTTGTCGCTTTACCATGCTGCGTTAGGTTAAATCAAAGTCAACGAAATAGGTATTTGTTCATAAACTTTGGTACTAAAGCGTATTCATGCTTGGCTAAAAAGGCGTCTCTAGACGCCTTTTTTTACACTTTTCTCGTCGCAACCCCTCATAAATTGACGGAATCTGAATTAAGATTTCATTACTTTATGGTAGTCTGCCAATCCCTAATAGAAACCAAACCAATTCGTATAGATGAGCAATACTCTGCTATTCCATAAAACCTATCCTCATCCAACCAGTAAAGAGTGGGTGGTCTTCATCCATGGTGCTGGAGGCAGTTCATCGATATGGTTTAAGCAAATCAAAGCGTATAAAGAGCATTTCAATTTGCTGTTGGTTGATCTTCGTGGTCATGGCAAATCAAGTCAGTTACTCAAAGATTTGATGACCAATCGCTATACGTTTAAAACCGTCACTTTAGATATTCTACAGGTACTGGATCACCTGAAAATACAGTCGGCTCATTTTGTAGGGATGTCATTAGGCACCATTATTGTACGGAATCTGGCAGAGCTGGCCGCCGATCGTGTTAAGTCTATGGTGCTAGGTGGCGCTGTAACGCGCTTGAATACCCGTTCACAGGTGTTGGTGAGGCTTGGTAACTTTTGTAAGCACATAGTGCCTTACATGTGGTTATATCGATTATTCGCTTATATTGTAATGCCGCAACGTACGCAGAAACAATCAAGACACTTGTTCATCCGCGAAGCAAAGAAGTTATGCCAAAAAGAATTTAAACGTTGGTTTATTTTAGCGGCAGATGTGAATCCGTTGATGCGTTACTTCAAAGATAAAGAACTGCCGATTCCGACTCTTTATCTCATGGGGGATCGAGATTACATGTTCATTCAGCCGGTGAAAGAGATGGTCGCTGTACATCGTTCGAGTCAGCTTAAAGAGATCGCAGATTGCGGTCACGTATGTAATATCGAACGGCCGGAAGAGTTTAACCAACATTCAATAGCGTTTATTCGTCAGCAAATAGTGGTTCATTAACCTTGCGTGCGCCATGTGATCATGATACATGGCGTAAATATTGTGTCAGCGCTCTATTTGATAGGTTCGCCACATTGCCAACACAAGGCAAATTGCCCTTCATTTTCTTCACCGCAACTGGAGCAATGCCAATTTTTTTCCAGTTGTGGCTGCTCAAATTTCTCGATTAATAAGCGTGCCTCATTTTGTTGGCTAATGTCATGTAGCCACACATAGGGCTCACTCGCTTCACCAAACGGTAATTCACCCTGAAGCCCAAAAATACCTTCACCGCGAACTTCACAGGCAATGTTATTCACCCGTAAAAGTTCGCAGACGATGTGTGCTTGTGGTGGGTTGCTGGCGCTAAATATTTTCACTAAGCCTCTCCGTTAGACGCCTTGTTCGAGGTTTTGTCGCTCTGTTTTATTTTAGCCATTACCCATTTCGCGACGATCGGGAACAGGCCAAGCAATGCAAATGATGCTAATACCGAAGGTGAAACAATACCTGAAAGTGAATCAATTTGTGCTAACTGTGTCCCCGCATTGAGATACACCGCTGTACCTGGCAGCATGCCGATTTGACTAACCAAATAGAAACGCGCGGTGCTGATGGGAGTCAGACCCATCAATAAGTTAATCAAGAAAAATGGGAAGACAGGGATCAAGCGTAGCGAAAACAGATAAAACGCTCCGTCTTTTTCTACCCCGAGATTAATTGCCGAGAGTTTGTCGCCAAATTTACTTTGCACCCAATCGCGCAACAAGAAACGACTGCTGAGAAAAGCGAGAGTCGCACCGAGTGTACTGGCAAAAGAAACCAAGATTAAACTGGCCCAAAAACCAAATAACGCCGCCCCAAGTAGGGTAACAACGGCGGCGCCTGGAATCGAAAAGGCGGTGATAGCCAAATAGGCAAAAAAGTAGATAGCTGCGGCTAGGACGAAATGTTGCTCAATATACAGAGCCAACTGGGCTTGCTGAGCTTTGGCATTTTCTAGCGTCAGTTGGTCACCAAACTGCGTGATAAGCAGCGCAATGATGGCAATAAGTAATAGGCCGAAAAATATTTTTTTATTCATCTCTGTTCTCACTTAGCGTCGCGACGCATCATTTCATCACGGACTTTATTAACTCTAGATGACTTTGAGTTAAATCGATACCACGGTGTTGTTTGTATATGAACTTAAAAACAAAGAAAAACTTTCAAAAAAAAAGCCAGCGACAATGGCTGGCTTAGTTCGAATTATTGCTTTGGTGTATCAATCAATGCTCAAGTCTTGAAATCAGCTCTTGGCGGCGATCTTGGGGAATGACTGACCAGTGAGTCCCTTTAATAGCGCCTTCCAATGCCCAAAGTAACTCTAAGCTCACTTGATTATCATGTGAGGCTTGGATTGCTTTGTACGCTTGAACAGAACCTGCCTCTTCCAATCTTTCCACTGATTCGATGCCTGCTTTTTTCAGCATGCGCTCTGTAGCAAGACGTAGATTTGGTAAGTCTTTAATACGAGTTGGTTTCGTTTGTGCTTGAGTGCTCTTCTCTTGCTTAGCGAGAGAGAGTGCGTCGGTGCCAATTTGCAGTGTTTTTGCACTGTTTTGGTACCACTCTTCGCTTAAGGCAAAATATTTAGTAACAACAGGAAAGCCACGTTTGTGATACACGTACGGTTCTAATCCTTGTTGCTTAAACTGCTCGGTAAGGGCGTTGTCGGCACGAATATGCAGCTTATCGTTCACGACCAGCGCAAACATTGTATCGTCTGCAAAAATGCCAAACCCACCAAACATAGAGCGAGATTTAATCCGACCTAACGGCTCAAAAAGCCTCATAGAGTCTTTAAGTATTGGTTTATCCATTCAGTACTTTCTCGGTGTATGTGTATATACGCCACCAAATCAGGTCCGAGAGAATAGCAGTCAATGCAGATATCTGGAGAGTAATCAGTTAACGTGTTGCATTTCTACCATCGGTAACCCCGCTGCCGTGCATTTATTCAATGTGTAGGTCGGTGGCTTTGCGTCCCATCTTTTCAGAATGGTTTGCCCTGTGCGTGACTTAATTTGCTCTGCTAAAGATTAAAATACTTCTGTCAGGAAGTATCTCTTTACTATGAGATAGATGTGATCTTTATGCAAGAATAAGTTTTGTTTTTGAGGAGTTAGCCGAAGGATTGACCTTCGGCTAATCTTTATTGAATCATCAACTTAGTTGATTTTAGCGACGGTGCTGCGTTCAACGATCTCTGGATGCATTTCAAACACGCGTTTTTCGTGCTCTTTATCTTTAATTCGCTCTAGAAGAATTTCAAATGCGTTCTTACCAACACGTCGTTTTGGTTGGTGAACGGTGGTTAGCGGCGGAGAGAAGTATTCCGCTAACTCGATGTTGTCATAACCAATGACTGAGATGTCTTCAGGAACACGAATGCCTTTTTGTTGTAGACGGCTCATCAAGCCAAGCGCCATGGTGTCATTGAAGCAGAAAACTGCAGTCGGGCGTTTGTCCATAGCAACCAATTGGTCTGCAGCAAGTACTGCAGTATCACACTCGAAGTTACCTTCAAGAATCCAATCTTCGTTAACATCTAGTTGAGCTTGATTCATTGCGCGTTTAAAGCCTTGAATACGTTCTTGGCAAACTGCTTTTTCGAAGTGACCACTTAGGCAGGCAATGTCTTTATGACCATGGTCGATCAAGAATTTGGTCGCTAGGTAGCCACCTTCTTCTGAGTTGTCGATGATATTGTCTGCTTGAGAAGTCTCAGGGCCCCAATCCATCACAACTTTAGGAATATCTTTGTGGTTGTTGAGCATCTCGCTCAGTTCTTCCGTTAGGTCAGAACACATCACCAAAATACCATCAACGCGTTTTTCAGCGAGCATGCGAATGTAGTCGCGTTGCTTCTCGTAGATACCACCAGTGTTACATAGGATCAGAGTGTAGCCTTGACGGTAGCAGTAGCTCTCAACGCCATCAATAACTTCAGAGAAGAATAGGTTGGTTGATTGAGTAACCAGCATACCGATGGTACGAGTGGTGTTGCATTTTAGGCTACGAGCAACGGCACTTGGTGCATAGTTCAGCTCTTTAACCGCTTCCATCACGCGCTCTTGCGTTGTCTCTGCGACAAAACGAGTTTTGTTGATCACGTGTGAAACAGTAGTAGTTGATACGCCAGCGAGGCGTGCAACGTCTTTAATAGTGGCCATAAGGGATTGTCCTATCTATAGCTGCCACGGCGGTATTCACATATCAGAATAATTTGGCAGAAAGTATTAAAAACACAAAAACCGCTTGATTACAGCGGTTTGTATTTAATTCATTATTTTTTTATCGTTTGCGCTGTCGATTCTAGATCGCATCTCGTTTGGGGGCAAATAAAAATCCCGTCCCCCATACGGTTATACCAATTAGAATAGGTTAATGCTCAATATTTGCGTAACAATAATCGCTTATAGCGAGGCTGAAATGTCTGCGCCTCGTTATTCTATTAATAGAACGGATAACAATGTTATCCGTGATGGTTATTAGCAATAATAATCAAGTATCTATTTTTATTAGTATGATGGCTGAAATCGTTGCTCTATTCGCCCGTTAGGTATTGGCAATCAAGCTCTAGGAACGCGACGAGAAGTGCTGCGACCGCAGAGTAGAAGCCGAAATTGTCTAAACCTTGGCATTTGGTTGCAAATTTAGCCACCCAGCTTAAAACGTGTTGACGAATAAAGGCCTCTTGCTCGGCGAAGCTCTCTTCGAAATGACGCTCTTGCTCAAGCTCGTTAGAACGGATAATGATGTTACCCAATAGATCAAGCTCAATTGCAATGTGGTCAGCAGGCTCATTTAAGCCTTGTTCTACTGCTACACCGTATTTTTGTAGCAAGGCTTCCATCTCGTTAGCAGGCTTGTCATGCAGCAGACCGGTAGTGCCAATGTACATAGAAGCGTAAGGCAAAGCAGATTCTTTGTCTGACTTTAAAAATAAGTCACAAAAGTCGGCCGCTAATTCTAACTGGTCATCTTCGCGATCAAGTTGACGGTTTAGTGCATCCACAACACGATCAATAGCCGGTTTAAGACTTGGGTTCTCACCTAAGCCAGATAAAAAGCTGCGAATCTCAGGGCTTTGATATTGCTCTAGATCTGCTTGTGTTAGCTCTTTGGCAAATAAGCTAGAGAACCACCAATAAATTTCTGCACGCTTTTCGTTAAACGCTTTTAACTCTTGCATCAAACAATGCTCCTATTTTCATTCTCCTACTATTCTAGCGAAGAAAAATGAATAGGGATAACACTCAATGAGTCAAAATAAGTGCAAAAATGGCAAAATGTTAATGATTGGGCTAGGTTTGTTTTGAATCAATAAAAAATCATCTTTCTTGATTTTAATGTAACAAATACTAGAAATGTTACGATTTATGAATAGAATACACATCGTAAACAATTCCCAATGCAAATTAAGTGGTTTAGATGAGCTATCACGTACTAGTTGTAGAAGATGACGCAGTAACTCGCAGCAAGCTGGTTGGCTACTTTCAAAATGAAGGTTATACCGTCAGCGAAGCAGAAAGCGGCGAGCAGATGCGCGACACACTACAAAATCATGCGATTGATTTAGTTATGCTAGACATCAATCTTCCTGGTGAAGATGGCTTGATGTTAACGCGTGAACTTCGCAGTCAGTCTGACATTGGAATTATCCTGGTAACAGGACGCACGGATAGCATTGATAAGATCGTTGGTTTAGAAATGGGTGCCGACGATTATGTAACAAAACCGTTTGAACTTCGTGAACTGTTAGTTCGAGTGAAAAACCTACTGTGGCGTATTTCGTCAGCGCGTAATGCCGGTAGTGTTGTTGATCAGAAAAACGATTCAAATTTGGTGCGTTTTGGTGAGTGGATGTTTGACGTTCAGCGCCGCGCGCTTAGCCGTAATGGCGAGCCAGTAAAACTCACTAAAGCAGAATATGAACTTTTGGTTGCGCTTTCTACGTACCCAAATCAGGTGCTTAGTCGCGAACGCATTCTTAATATGATCAGCCACCGTGTTGATGCGCCGAATGACCGTACGATTGACGTGCTGATTCGACGCATGCGTGCGAAGATGGAGTTCGATCCAAAGAACCCACAGATTTTTGTGACAGTTCATGGTGAAGGTTACATGTTCGCAGGCGATTAATCGTCGACGAAATCCCGTGATAAAAAAACCGAAGCCTAGGCTTCGGTTTTTCTTTTTTAGTCGGGCACTAACGGCGTTCCCACCGTTAGCCTGATCACTACAGGTTACTTTGCGAAGCCTCAAGACTTTGCTCTTCGTAATCGGATGCCCAATCTCTTAAGCTTTGCCAAATACGACCTAGCGTCTCGTGCCAGTAGCGCTCAGTCTGCTCTAGATAGATAGCTTTCGGCGTGTACTTGCTCCAGAACTGATGAATTTCATCTTGAGCTAAGTAATTGGTCGGCGCAGGGTAAGGATTCAATCCGGCAGAATGAAATTCATTCAGCGCACGCTGCATGTGGCTAGCTGACGTCACTAAGACCACTTCTTTGCGTTTAACAAAGGCCGCTGCTTGACGCGCTTCTTCCCAAGTATCTTTTGCTGTTTCAAGCAAAATAATATCAGACTTAGAGACACCTAATGCTAAAGCTACTTTGGCCATCATGCGCGCGTTACTGACATCAGAACCGCCTGCATAACCAGACAGAATCAGTTTTGACCCTGGGTAGATGCGCATAATGCGAATACCTTCCGCCAAACGCATCAAACCGGTACGGCTTAATTCTGATGTTGGCGGGATGGTGTCATCCACAACATGACCACTACCGAGCACCATGACGTAATCGATAGACTTATCGACCGGTAAAAAAACGCTAAATTGACGCTCAATCGGCATTAATAAACGAGAAGCGACGGGTTGGAATGAAATCAGAAACATTCCGATAAATGAGAAGAGAACAACAAAGCAGCCTGTTTTCTGCTTTCTTGTAAACATGATCAGCATTAAGCCGATAAAGCCAATGATCAGCATCGCTGGTAAAGGCATGAGTAAAGACGAGACGACTTTTTTCAGCTCAAACATACTTAAATAGTCCGAAAAAACACCAGTTGATTAGAAATTAAGAGAATCCCTCTTTATATCTGCCCTTCTTGTGACAGAATAGCAGCACGATTAGACATGATAACTCAAGCTGCTGTGACTGAAGACCGTAATTTCGACGATATTGCCCACAAATTTGCAAAAAACATATACGGCTCTGACAAAGGTGAGATTCGCCAAGTCATTGTCTGGCAAGATCTTGAGCAAGCGCTCACCAAACTGGGAGCAGATACTCATACCCTGCAAGTGCTAGATGCCGGTGGTGGTCTTGCGCAAATGTCGCAAAAGATTGCCAAGCTCGGACATCAAATTGCGCTGTGTGATCTATCTTCTGAGATGCTGCAATTGGCAAAACAAGAAATAGAACGCAATGGTCTCCTTGATCACTATCGCCTGATTCATTCACCTGTACAGGAGATTGCTCAGCATATGGACGCTCCAGTTGATTTGGTGATGTTCCATGCGGTAATGGAGTGGTTGGTTGACCCTAAAACGGCTTTGCAAACATTGCTTGAGCAAGTCAAACCCGATGGTATCGCTTCGGTGATGTTCTATAACCACCATGGTTTAGTCTACAAAAATGTCGTGTGTGGCAACATTCCGCATGTGCTTGATGGCATGCCACACCGCAAACGATTTAAACTTCAGCCACAGAAAGGCTTGATTCCTGAAGAGGTCTATCAATGGATCGAAGAAGCGGGTTTTGAAATTTGTGGTAAATCTGCTATTCGCTGTTTTAGTGATTACATTGGTAATCGTCAAAATATGGGTGAATTCCAGTATGAAGATGTACTGGCACTGGAAGAAAAACTGTGCCGACAAGAGCCTTACCTCTCACTAGGCCGATACATTCATGTATGGGCGAAGAAGAAAGATAAACAGGAAGAACAATGAGTGAGATGACTCTCAATGTTGCTGAGCAGCCGATTGATGAATTGGTCGGCTGGGTTAAGCAACACGATTTCTCATTGAACCTAAGCAGCGAAAGATTGGCTTTTCTTATCGCGATCTCAGTATTGAGTAATGAAAGGTTTGATGAAGAATTGGGTGAAGGTGAACTCCATGATGCGTTCACTATCGTCACTCGATTATTTGAAGATACCGGCGAAGCGTCAGCGTTTCGTGCCAATAACGCCATTAATGAGATGGTAAAACAGCGCTTAATTAGCCGTTTTACCAGTGAAGTGAATGATGGCGTCAGTATTTATCGTTTGTCACCGTTAGCAATTGGAATTACCGATTACTACGTGCGTCATCGCGAGTTCTCACGCCTTAAACTGTCGATTCAATTGTCGATGGTGGCCGATGAGATGGCGAAAGCGATTGAAGCGGCGCAGAAAGGCGGCACTCCGGGTCATTGGAAAAAGAACGTTTACGGGGTATTGAAATACTCGGTAGGCGAAATCTTTGACCAAATCGATCTCAACCAACGTGTGATGGATGAGCAGCAACAATCGGTGAAGCTACAAATTGCCGAACTACTGAACAAAGATTGGCGCGAAGCGATCAATAACTGTGAAGCCTTGTTGTCTGAAACGTCGACCACGTTACGTGAGCTGCAAGATACCTTGCAAGCGGCCGGAGATGAGCTGCAAACGCAGATTTTGGATATCCAAGAGATCATCTACGGTGATGAAGAGCTTGAGTTTGTAGAAGAGACTTTGTTTGGTCTACAGATGAAGCTCGACCGCATTACTCGATGGGGTCAGCAAGCGATCGACTTATGGATTGGTTACGACCGTCATGTGCATAAGTTTATTCGTACCGCGATCGATATGGATAAGAACCGTGCTTTCAGTACGCGTCTACGCCAATCAATGAAAGACTACTTCGATATGCCTTGGTTCTTAACCTATGCCGACGCTGAGCGTTTGAGCGACTTACGTGACGAAGCCCTTGTGCTGCGTGACGATGAAGTGACCGGTCAAGTGCCATTAGAAGTAGAATACGAAGAGTTTCAACAAGTCAATGATGAGCTGTCTGAGCGCATTGGCGAGATGCTTAGAGCGCATAAAGAGCGCGGTGTGCCGATTGATTTGGGCACCGTATTGCGCGATTACCTCGCCCAGCATCCTCGCACTCATCATTTTGATTTAGCCCGAATCGTCGTCGACCAAGCCGTCAGAATGGGTTATTCCGAAGCGGATTACCAAGCGGTTCAGCCAGACTGGCAAGCGATCAACGAATTTGGTGCAAAGGTACAAGCAAATGTCATCGACCGATACTAATGAATACATGCCAGAGAAACTGGCAAAAGCAATTTCAAATCCTCTGTTTCCAGCGCTTGATAGCGTGTTGCGTGCAGGGCGTCATATCTCGAGTGAAGATCTCGACAACCATGCATTGTTGTCTGATTTTGAAACTGAATTAGCGCTGTTTTACCAACGCTACAATACCGAGCTTGTGAAAGCGCCAGAAGGTTTCTTCTATTTGCGCCCGCGTTCAACCTCGTTGATCAGCCGTAGTGTTCTCTCTGAGCTTGATATGCTGGTGGGTAAGGTTTTGTGTTTCCTTTACCTTAGCCCTGAGCGTTTGGCTCATGAAGGTATTTTTAGCAACCAAGAGTTGTACGACGAGTTGCTGCAATTAACTGACGAAAACAAGTTAATGAAGCTGGTGACTAACCGTGCAACCGGTTCAGATCTCGATAAAGAAAAGTTGTTTGATAAAGTGCGTACCTCTTTGCGTCGTCTGCGTCGCCTTGGCATGATCATCAACATCGGTGAAACCGGTAAATTCCGTATTAGTGAAGCAGTATTCCGTTTCGGTGCAGATGTTCGCGTTGGCGACGACATGCGTGAAGCGCAATTGCGTCTGATCCGTGACGGTGAAGCTGTGATTCACACCAAAGAGCCAAGCCAAGGTAGCTTGCTTAATGACGATGATCACCAAGAACAAGAAGAATTAGAGGGTGAAGCATGATTCAACGCGGTAAATATCAATCGCTAACCATGATCAACTGGAACGGCTTCTTTGCTCGTACTTTTGATATTGATGGCTTAGTGACTACGCTTTCAGGCGGTAACGGTGCGGGTAAGTCGACCACTATGGCGGCATTTATTACAGCCCTAATCCCTGACCAAACACTATTGCACTTCCGTAACACGACAGAAGCGGGTAGTAGCCAAGCCTCTCGTGACAAAGGTCTTTACGGTAAACTGCAGCCGGGTGCCTGTTATGCGGCGCTCGATGTGGTGAACTCACGTAACCAACGCCTATTGTTTGCGGTAAAACTGCAGCAAGTAGCCGGTCGTGATAAAAAAGTCGACATCAAACCGTTTGTGATTCAAGGCTTGCCAAGTCATGTGAAACCAACCGATCTATTGATTGAGAGTGTATCTGAAACGCAAGCTCGTGTGCGTCAAATCAACGAAGTTAAAGACAGCGCATTGCAATATGAAGGCGTGCAGTTCAAAGCTTTCCCTTCGATTGTGGATTATCACGCGCAAATGTTTGAATTCGGCGTTATCCCGAAAAAACTGCGTAATTCTGCGGACCGTTCAAAATTCTATCGCTTGATTGAAGCCTCACTGTACGGTGGTATCTCAAGTGCGATCACTCGTTCACTACGAGACTACTTATTGCCACAAAACGGCGGGGTGAAGAAAGCCTTCCAAGATATGGAATCGGCGCTGCGTGAAAACCGCATGACGCTAGAAGCGATCAAAACCACCCAAGCTGACCGTGACTTGTTCAAACATTTGATTACCGAATCGACCAATTACGTGGCGGCCGATTACATGCGCCATGCCAATGAGCGTCGTAATAAAATTGAACAAACCATGTCATTGCGCGGTGAACTGTTTGGTTCACGTCACAGCTTGATTGAGCAAAATAACTTGCTTAATCGTGTGCAAGAAGAGCTGGAACTGCTGATTGAAGGCGAAGCGGCGCTTGAGCAAGACCATCAAGCGGCATCAGACCATCTGCAATTAGTTCAAAATGCACTGCGTCAGCAAGAAAAAATCGCCCGTTACCAAGAAGATCTTGAAGAGCTCAATGAGCGTCTTGAAGAGCAAGCGATGGTGGTGGAAGAAGCGCAAGAACGCGTACTGATGTCTGAAGAGCAGGCAACGGTTGCTGAAGAAGAAGTGGATAGTCTTAAAACGCAGTTGGCTGATTATCAGCAAGCGTTAGACATGCAGCAAACACGTGCACTGCAATACCAGCAAGCCGTAGAAGCATTAGGTAAAGCGCAGCAGTTGTTAGCGGATGAGTCGCTGACAGCAGAAACAGCGCAAGCGTTAGTTGCACAGTTAAAGCACCGCGAAACAGAAAATACCACCACGCTATTGGCTCTGAAACACAAGTTAGATATGTCATCAGCGGCGGTGAAGCAGTTTGAAACCGCGTTGTGCTTAGTCCGTAGTATCCAAGGCGAAGTGCCTCGTGAGCAAGCGGCGCAGCAAGCCAAACAAGTGATCATCCAAGCGCGTGAAGCCAAACAAGTGAGCGAGAACGAAGCGCAATGGCGTGCTCAGCATCGTGATCTTGAACGCAGTTTAATTCAACAGCGTCAAGCGCGTGAATTAGGTCAAGATTACCGTAAGCAGCACAACGTTGAGCTGATTGATGAGCTTAGTTTCGAGCAAGAACGTGAGCGCCATGCTGCGCATATCGAATCATTGGAATACGCGCAAGAAGATCTGCGAGAACAACGCAGTGAACAGCGTCGCGTAGAGCAAGATGCACAGGCTGAAATTGCTAAACTTGAAGCGATTGCACCTACGTGGATTGCGGCTAATGACGCACTTGAGAGCTTAAAAGAGCAAAGCGGCGCAGAGCTGTTTGATAGCCAAGCTGTCATGACGCAAATGCAATTGGTGCTTGAAGAAGAAAAACAGCAGTCGATTGCCAAAGATAAACTGGCAGAGCGTCGTAGCTTCCTTGATAGTGAAATTGAGCGTTTAGCGTCTCCGGGTGGTCCAAACGATCCGCGCGTCAAAGGCCTCGCCGACACCCTTGGCGGTGTGCTGCTGTCTGAAATTTACGATGACATTACCTTGAGTGATGCGCCATATTTCAGTGCGATGTACGGCCCAGCGCGTCATGCGATTGTGGTGTCTGACCTTGCTGGTATTGAAGAGAAATTGGTTGAACTGGATGATTGTCCAGAAGACTTGTACATCATTGAAGGCGACATTGACGCGTTCGATGACAGCTCATTCGATGCTGAAGAACTGGAAGGTGCGGTATGCGTGCGTTTGAACGAGCGTCAATTACGCTACTCACGCTTGCCAGAAATTCCACTGTTTGGTCGCGCCGCGCGTGAACAACGTTTGGAGTTGTTACGTGAAGAACGTGAAGAAGTGGTAGAGAACCATGCTAAGGCGGCGTTCGATTCACAAAAGCTTCAGCGTTTATATCAAGCTTTCAATAACTTCGTGGCTAAGCATATTCAAGTTGCTTTCCAAGCTGATCCAGAAAAAGCGCTATTGGCAGTGCGTGAAAAGCGTAGCCAAGCAGCACGTATCTTGTCTGAGCTGGATAGCAAAGAGCAACAGCAACGTAGCCAGCTAATGGCGAGCAAACAAGCGGTTTCATTGCTTGATAAGCTAGCCCCAATCATGCGCTTTATCGAAGATGAAACGCTAGAAGCGCGCTTTGCTGAGCTGGAAGAAAAACTGGCGCAAGTATCACAAGCGAAAGGGTTCTTATCACTGCATGCGAAAACAGTGGCTGAACTTGAAAGCGTGATCAGCGCATTGGATGCCGACCCTGAGCAGTTTGACGCGCTCGAAGCGGATTACCAAGCGGCGGATCGCCAACTGCAGACCCTGAAGACACAAATCTTTGCTCTATCAGATTTGGTTGAACGTCGTCATTACTTCGCTTATTCCGACTCTGTGGCGCTACTAAGTAAGAGCAGTGAACTGAGTGAGCAACTTAAAGCGAAACTGGTACAAGCTGAGCGTATGCGTACTCGCAGCCGTGATGAGCTAAAACAGACGCGTGAACAAATGAACCAGTACAACCAAGTATTGGCTTCACTAAAAAGTTCTCACCATGCCAAGCTAGAAACCGTTCAAGAGTTCAAGCAAGAACTACAAGAGTTTGGTGTCACTGCAGATGAAGGTGCGGCAGAGCGTGCCCAGCGTCGTCGTGACGAGCTACAAGAGCGTCTTCATACTTCTCGCGCCCGTAAGAGCGAACATGAGCGTACCATCACCTCAACTGAGCTTGAGATGAAATCGGTAGCCAAGCGTATGAAGAAAGTGCAGAAAGAGTACACTGAGCTACGTACCTTCGTGGTATTGGCGAAAGCAGGTTGGTGCTCGGTATTGCGTCTTGCGCGTGCGAATGATGTTGAACGTCGTCTGCATAAGCGTGAATTAGCGTACATGTCGGCTTCTGAGCTGCGTTCAATGTCAGATAAGTCATTGGGTGCATTGCGCCTTGCAGTGGCAGACAACGACGATCTGCGTGATTCGCTGCGTCTTTCAGAAGACACCGCATATCCTGAGCGCAAAGTGCTGTTCTACATTGCGGTTTACCAGCATCTGCGCGAGCGTATTCGTCAAGATATCATTCGCACCGATGATCCGGTGGAAGCGATCGAAGAGATGGAAGTTGAGCTAGCACGTCTAACAGAAGAGCTGACTCAGCGTGAAAATCGCTTAGCAATTAGCTCTGACTCTGTTGCTAGCATCATCAAGAAAACCATTCAGCGTGAACAAAACCGTATTCGCATGCTTAACCAAGGTCTGTCTAATATTGGCTTTGGTCAGGTCAAAGGTGTGCGTTTGAACGTTAAGATCCGTGAGAGTCACGAAGTGCTTCTTAATGGCTTAGCAACACAGCAAGAGCAGCACAAAGATCTGTTTGAAAGCCCACGCTTTACCTTCTCAGAAGCCATGGCCAAGCTGTTCCAACGTGTGAACCCGCATATCGACATGGGTCAACGCTCACCGCAAGTGTTGGGTGAAGAGCTGCTAGATTACCGAAACTACCTAGAGCTAAGCGTTGAAGTATGCCGTGGCGCTGATGGTTGGTTGCAAGCTGAATCTGGTGCGCTATCAACTGGTGAGGCCATCGGTACCGGTCAGTCAATTCTATTGATGGTGGTACAGAGCTGGGAAGAAGAATCGCGTCGTCTGCGCAGCAAAGACATCATTCCATGTCGCTTGTTGTTCCTTGATGAAGCGGCTCGTCTTGATACCAAGTCTATCTCGACCTTGTTTGAGTTGTGTGACCGTCTGGATATGCAGCTTCTTATCGCTGCGCCAGAAAACATCAGCCCAGAAAAAGGTACGACTTACAAATTGGTGCGTAAGATGTTTAAAGACCACGAACATGTACATGTGGTGGGTCTACGCGGTTTCGGCCAAACAGACAAACCAAAAAGTGATGCTCAGCAGCTGATTGAAGAGTTGTAATTTTCCACTCTGTTACTGAACATTCGGATATTGAAAGGCTACCTGAGGGTAGCCTTTTTTGTATCCAGCGGGGAAGACACGGTAGGTGAGGGCAATAAAAAAGCTGCCGAAAGGCAGCTTTAAATATCAGCAATAATGGGTTATCACGATTAAAGTGGCGTTGCGAAATGCTTCACTGCGTAGGCGACGCGTTCTTCAGGTTTTGGATAATCCGCTGGCATACCAAGGTTTTCAATATGACGAAGGCGTGGCAGTAAGCCGGCGCCATTAGCAATTTGAATCGCCAATCCCGGTCGAGCGTTAAGCTCCAATACCATCGGGCCTTCTTCTTTATCCAGCACCATATCGGTACCCATATAACCAAGGCCAGTCATTTCCCAAGCGCTAGAAGCAAGTACGAGCAGTTTTTCCCAATGGGGCACTTGTAGCGTCATCAAGTCTTTATCAGTATCAGGATGCAAGCTAATCGGCTGATCAAACTGCACTGCACGTATCGCTCTGCCTGTCGCTATATCCAGCCCGACACCAACCGCACCTTGGTGTAAGTTGGCTTTGCCGTCAGAGGCAGAGGTGGAGCAGCGCATCATTGCCATCACAGGGTAGCCTTTAAAGACGATAATACGTACATCAGGCACACCTTCAAAACTAAAGCCATCAAAGCAGTCATCAAACTTAATCAAGTTCTCAACCACCGCCACATCGTTTTTTCCGCCTAGAGAGAACAGACCCGCTAAGGCATTACTGATATGACGTTCAACGTCTTCTTGATTAATGGTTGCCCCTGATGGCTTGGTGTAGACGCCATCCTTATGCGAGACCACCACTAAAATGCCTTTACCACCACTGCCTTGTGCAGGTTTGATAACAAAACCCGGCCATTCTTTGACCATGTTATGAATCTTACCTACGTCAGCTTGATGGCGAATCACGCCAATCAGCTTCGGAACCGTCGCTCCAGCTTCTTGTGCGATAATTTTGGTTTTTAATTTATCATCCACCAATGGGTATTTTGAGCGGTCATTGTAGCGACCAATGTAACTGTGGTTACGTTGGTTCATGCCCATAATACCCTTATGACGCAACTTAAACGGCGAGGTAAAGCGAGCGGTTAAGCGGGATAAAAACATAAGCTTAATCCTCAACTAATGGCTTAAAACGACGCAGTTCAGTTAGTCGGTAACCGGTGTAAGTACCCAGCAATAGAATACAAGCTAGCACCACCAGTTGCAGGCCAATAAAGTTAAAGGTCAGGTGTTGAACGAATGAGTTCGTCATCGCAAGGTAGACTAAAACCGCGGTCATTAATGAACCACCACCTTGCAGTACCACTTCTTTCGGACCCTCTTCTTCCCATAGAATCGACATACGTTCGATAGTCCATGACAAGATGATCATTGGGAAGAAGGTAATCGATAGACCTTCAGTGAGGCCGACTTTAAACGCCACCACAGTAAACACGGAAATGATCATGATTACGGTGATAATCACCGCAGAGATCCGCGCCACCAGCAATAGGTTCAGCCTCGATAGATAACTTCGAATGACGAGACCGGTGCCGACAATCAATAGGAAACCGACGATACCGGTAACCAACTGGGTTTGCACAAAGGCAACGGCGATCAGAACTGGCATGAAGGTGCCGGAAGTTTTTAGACCAATAATGACACGAAGAAAAACCACGATCAGCGCACCGATTGGGATCAACATGATGGTCTTAAACATCGCTTGCTCTTCAAGTGGCAAGCTATGGATGGAGAGGTTTAGCAAGCCGTCCGCTTCTACTTTGTCAGCGGTTGCTTGTTGAGGAGACACCTCTTGAGCAATCATTGAGAAGTGTACTTGGCTGTTTTGGCCGCCAACTAAATCAAGCAGTGAAACGTTTGACTCATCCCACACCAAAATATTGGGAGAGATAGTTTGGTTGGCCGTTTCAGGATTAAACAGCTGCCATTGATTACCATCCCACACTTGGTTCATGTGCTGAATAGTTTGGCGACGACGGCCATCTTCCAGCTCAATCACACCGACAATTTTGCTTTCAATCTGGCTAAAAGAAAGAATTTTGTAAACGGCTTCAACTTTTGACATCTTATTAAGAATCAACGCTGCGTTTTGGCTGTCGTTATCGTTAAGAAGTTTAACCAATTCACGAGTAAAAGTGACATCATCTGCAGAGCGTTTATTGGCTCGTTCAATCAGGGCAATGGCTGCGGCTTCTGTTGGGCCATCAAAAGTTGGAGCGGTGATTTCTCCGTTAGGCGCAATCGGTGCCACCTTGGCTTGAGGGTCTACTAAAAATTGTGCTTTATAGTAGATGGTTTCTGAGCCTGAAGCTTGGCGGATTGACCATTCTGCACGACGGCCTGAATCGGTTTTGATATACGAAACACCGTAGCCAGGCGATGAGGAAGACTCACTTACAAGTGTAAAGCCAGTTTGCGTATCGGGTACCGCTAATGATGCTTTAACCGGTTTGTTTTCCGCATCAAACTGTACGCGAGCCTCAATGTCCCAAACCTGACGAGTTTCGCCCGGTGTCCATGGCACGCCATAGCTTTGATGTCTAAAGATGCTCAATGCGATACCGGCGATAACCAGTAAGCTTACAAAAATGTAAAAAGGGACTTTTGAAGTCATAAAAGGCCTTAGTGGTTTATTCTTTTTCAGATTGAACGTATTTCTTACTTACGTCCACGACGGCGATATCTTTAATAAATTCACGCCCCAGCAATACAGGATGGCTCATTTGCGAGCGGTCTGCCAAGGTAAACTGCGCTTTTTCATGGATATTTCCCACTTTTACCCACAATTCCACCACCGCACGACGCTCTAAGTCGTCGTTGGTCGACTGACGAATTTTTACGAATTTTAGCACCGGAGCTTCGATCCAGTTTTCGTCGTTCATTGGTGTTGTATCATCGGAGAGGTGGAAGCGAACCCATTTCTTACCGTTACGTTCAAACTGTTCAATATCAACCGCATTAAGCGATGATGTCGCAGCACCTGTATCAACACGCGCATCAAAGGTTTGTTTGATCGAGTCAATCGTTACGCGTTCGATTTCACCAAGCACGACACCATGGGTAGGGTTGGTGGCAGTCGGTATGACGACGGGTTCAACAGGATGACTTTGCTGAATAGATACTTCGCTGATTTTCGCCAGCGTCTCTTGCTGTAATTCCTGCGAATGCAGATTAACTTGAGTGAGTTGCTCTTCTAAGCCGGCAATTTGATCAGATTGGAGTTGGAGTTGCGAATGGAGAGATTCAATCTGCGTGCTTAGATTAGTTTCAACGTCTTGAAGGGTAGCAAGAGTTTGCTGATGATATTGTTCGCCTTTAGTCAGCGTGCAACCTGACAAGAGTGCAACAACGATAACTGGAGTGATACGGATGAACATTAAAACGCCTACGGTACATTGTGTTTGTTACCAATAATCCGCACTGGCTTAGCACGATTACTGATAATGATATGAGTTAACTAACATTTTGATTTTAGCCCAAGGTTTAGGAAACCTCATAGAGGAAGATCAAAAAGTTCTCACAAGGAGAGAAAGCAACCCTAAAGCAGTATAAAAAGAAAGGATGCATTATGCATCCTTATACCGTTTTGTCTAAGGTTACTGATATGAGATTTACTCTGAGTTAAATCTATGTCAAGAAATGATAAGTGTGCGACGTTTTTACTTAATAAATCTATGGTTTAGTTGCAACCAATACAGCGCGACGAGGCGCTGGGTGCCCTTCAATCGTTTTGCTTGAATCGTTTGGATCTAGATAGTCGGGTAGCGAATTGTGTGTCATCCAATCGGTAGTACGTTGTTCACCCACCGAGGTGACATTTTCATCCACGATACGAACGTCAACGAAACCGACTTGCTCTAGCCATACTTTAAGCGCTTTGGCCGATGGGAAGAAGTAAACATTACGCATTTGTGCGTAGCGATCAAATGGCACCAGCACGGACGTTTCGTCACCTTCAATCACCAGTGTTTCTAGTACTAACTCACCGCCAGACACCAGTTGGTCTTTTAGCTGAATCAGATGATCTAACGGGGAACGACGGTGGTAAAGCACGCCCATACTAAATACAGTATCAAACGCTTCCAGTTTTGGCAGTTGTTCAATACCAAGCGGTAATAGGTGTACGCGTTGATCATCGCCCATCATTTTACGGATCGCTTCAAATTGAATCAGGAATAGATGCGAAGGGTCGATACCGACACACATACGCGCACCAGCACCTAGCATGCGCCACATGTGGTAACCGTTACCGCAGCCAACATCGAGCACATTGCGATTTTTCAGTGGGCTGATGTGTGGCAATACGCGATCCCACTTCCAGTCACTGCGCCATTCAGTATCAATATGGATACCATGAACGTGGTACGGACCTTTACGCCATGGGTGGAACGTGCGCAGCAAGTTCTCGAGTTTTTTCAGCTCGCCAGTGTGCATTGGCTGGTTGTTAGAGAGAGTGACTGAGTCAGTGATATCAATATTATCTGGCGTACCCGCCGGAATTTTATTTAATGCGCGTAGCCAGCGATCAAAGTCACCATGTTCGGCATTCTGCCAATCTGTAAGTTGTTGTGGCAAAACATTCAACCAAGGTTGCAGGCGCGTATCTTGGGCAATGAGTTGGTAAAAATTGGCAAAATTAAACATAGTTTTTCACTGAGTAAATAAAATATAAATGTGACACAAAGCGCAGAGCACCAAAAATGTCTCGCTTCTCGCTTCTCGCTATTTAATCGCGAACATTGAACCGAAGTTGAAACATTGGAACCACACATCAAAGCTGGTGAAACCAATTTCGGCAAAGCGCTCTTTGTGCTCTCTTTTTGAATCAGGGCGCATGACATTTTCAATCGCACTGCGTTTTTGGCTGATCTCGAGTTCGCTGTAGCCGTTAGCACGTTTGAAATCATGGTGCAGGTCGATCAGCAGCTCATTCGCCACTCCATCTTCAAAGACAAACTTTTCAGATAGGATCAAAATGCCACCAGGGCGTAAGCCGGCATAAATTTTTTCAAGCAGCGCATAGCGGTCTGCTGGAGAAAGGAATTGCAATGTAAAGTTCAATACCACGACAGAAGCATCTTCAATCTCGATATGGCGAATATCTGCTTCGACAATCTCAACCGGCGTGTCGCTGCGGTAAGCGTTGACATGCAACTTACAGCGTTCAACCATCGCAGAAGAGTTATCCACGCCGATGATCTTACAGCCTTCTTGTTGGATATGACGACGCATAGACAGCGTGGCGGCACCCAATGAACAGCCCAAGTCATAGATGTTGCTGTGTGGTTTGGCAAAGCGTTCTGCCAGCATGCCAATTGCCGAGATAATGTTGCTGTAGCCCGGAACGGAGCGCTGGATCATATCAGGGAAAACTTCCGCGACACGCTCATCAAACGTGAAGTCACCGATTTTATCGATTGGTGCCGAAAAAATGGTATCTGAATTGCTCTTAGGGTTCATAAGTTATCTCGCGCTATTATGACTAGCATGGAAAAGGGCGCGTATTTTATGAAAATTTCGCGCCTCTGTCATGCATTGCGTTATTGCTGGCTAAAAAGTGCTTTAAAACATCGTCAATTGGTCGTGGTTGTTATTCTCTGAAGACAAGCTTGGAAAGACGGACAGCTCTGGTAGGGAGATGTGGCTTTGCAACTGTTGATAGAGTGTCTGCGCGAGCTCAGGTGCAAATACATTGTCTGGAGTATGCACCATTAAATAGGGCTGCTTACCTTGTTTTACCCATTCAGGTAGCTTTGCTAGCCAAGGTTTAAATAAAGCGGCATTCGCTGCAAGGTCGGGGTGGCCGATGAAACGAATCATAGGATGGTTGGCGGTAGAGATCGCATGGACAGGTACGCGCGGCTTTTTCTTTTGCGCATCGATAACAACTTCATTATCAGGGAGTGCAGAAAATAGTGGCCGGCTATCCATGATGATGCGGTCAATGCCGCTTTCAATTAACCATTGATTGAAGCGTTTCTCATCATCGTTTTTAGCAAAAAAGCCGAGGTGACGCACTTCAACACCAAGTGGGAAGTTAGGTGGAAACAAGGCGCAAAACTTTTGCAATGTAGGTAAATCAGCCGGCGTGAACGCGGCGGGCAATTGTATCGTCCACTGGCCAATCCGTTCATGCAGCGGCGCCATCACCTGCATAAACTCTTTGAGCTGCGCTTGGCAACCTTTCAGCATTTGCTGGTGGGTAATGCTTTGCGGTAATTTAAACGTGAATTTGAAGTTATCGTGGCTCGCCGCATACCAATTGCGCACTGTGTGGGCGTTGGGCGTGGCGTAAAAGGTGGTATTACCCTCTACGGTATGAAACACCTGAGTGTATTTTTCTAGCCGTTCAGCCGGCTTAGTCCCCGAACCATAAAAGCTCTTTTGCCACTGATTGTGCGACCACATAGTGAGGCCGAGTCGAATGGGTAATGACGTCATAATCTCGCTTACGAATTGTCCACTGCCATTACTTTACGAGACTTTTGCTTAAATCACTAGTCAAGGTCCACAACCAGTCACCAACGACACGCACGGAAGCTCGCATCTGGTGGGGACTTGAGGTTATAATCAGCGCCAATTTTCGTCATTGGTGCCGTTTTACCCCTTAGCTGGCGTAAAAAGCACCAATAGACAGTAAATCGCAATAAATTGTATGTTGAATAGTCGATTTTCCGTCGCTTTCAGCGTATAAATGGAACTTTGCTCTGCCGATATTTTTACGCTCGGCAGACGGTATTAACAAAATTAGAGAGATTGGGAATTTCATTATGCGTACCCATTACTGTGGTCACCTGAACAAGTCCCTTGCAGGACAAACTGTAGAACTTTGCGGCTGGGTTAATCGTCGTCGTGATTTAGGCGGTCTTATTTTTATCGATATGCGCGATCGCGAAGGTATCGTTCAGGTAGTAGTTGATCCAGACATGGCTGATGCTTACAAAGTAGCAGAGCAACTACGTAATGAATTCTGTATCAAACTGACGGGTGAAGTTCGTGCACGTCCTGAAAGCCAAATCAATGCAGGTATGGCAACGGGTGAAGTAGAAATCCTAGCTTCAGGCCTTGAAATCATCAACCGTTCTGATGTTCTGCCTCTAGACTTCAACCAAAAGAACTCTGAAGAGCAACGTCTAAAATACCGTTACCTAGATCTACGTCGTCCAGAGATGAGCGACCGCATCAAACTACGTGCAAAAGCATCAAGCTTTGTTCGTCGTTTCCTAGATGAGAATGGCTTCCTAGACATCGAAACACCAGTACTAACTAAAGCAACGCCAGAAGGCGCTCGTGACTACCTAGTACCAAGCCGTGTACACAAAGGCAGCTTCTACGCGCTACCTCAATCACCACAGCTATTCAAACAGCTACTGATGATGTCTGGTTTTGACCGTTACTACCAAATCGTTAAATGTTTCCGTGACGAAGATCTACGTGCTGACCGTCAGCCTGAATTTACTCAGATCGATATCGAAACATCTTTCATGTCTGCTGAGCAAGTACGTGAAAAAACAGAAGCGATGATTCGTCAAATGTGGCAAGAGCTGCTAAACGTTGATCTGGGTGAATTCCCAATCATGTCATTTGAAGAAGCGGCACGTCGTTTTGGTTCAGACAAACCAGATCTACGTAACCCACTTGAGCTTGTAGACGTAGCTGACATCCTGAAAGATGTTGATTTCAAAGTATTCTCTGGCCCAGCTAACGACGAAAAAGGCCGCGTAGCGGTAATTCGCGTTCCAGGCGGTGCAGCACTGTCTCGTAAGCAAATCGACGAATACACTAACTTCGTGGGTATCTACGGCGCGAAAGGCCTAGCGTGGATGAAAGTGAACGACCGCGCTGCTGGCTTTGAAGGCGTGCAATCTCCAGTGGCTAAGTTCCTAAACGAAGAAGTGGTTGCTCAAATCCTAGAGCGTACTCAAGCAGAAACGGGCGACATCATTCTATTCGGCGCAGACAGCAAACGTGTTGTGACTGAAGCGATGGGCGCACTACGTCTGAAGCTGGGTACTGACCTTGAGCTTACTGATAAAGCAGCATGGAAACCGCTATGGGTTATCGACTTCCCAATGTTTGAAGAAGATGACGAAGGCAACCTACATGCAATGCATCACCCATTCACTTCTCCTCTAGGTTTAACAGCTGAAGAGCTAATCGCAAACCCAGCGTCAGCAAACTCAAATGCTTACGACATGGTTATTAACGGTTACGAAGTTGGTGGTGGTTCAGTACGTATCCACAACGCAGAAATGCAATCAGCAGTATTTAGTATTCTAGGTATTGAAGCGGACGAGCAAAAAGCGAAGTTTGGTTTCCTACTAGACGCACTGAAATTCGGTACGCCACCACACGCAGGTCTTGCATTCGGTCTAGACCGTCTAGTGATGCTGCTATGTGGTACTGATAACATCCGTGATGTTATCGCGTTCCCTAAAACAACAGCGGCTGCGTGTCTACTGACTAACGCACCAAGCGTAGCAAACCCAGCATCTCTAGATGAGCTTGCGATTGCTGTGACGGCTGCGAAAGAGAAAGCGGCTGAGTAATTCAACCGCCACGCGTTATACAAAAAAGCCACTTCATTTGAAGTGGCTTTTTTATGTGTGAAACATAAGCGGGGAGTGACTCACGTTGAGGTGCGCGAGGCCACACTGGCCGTTAAGAGCTGGAGTGTTGTTGATTAAATTCATTGGGGTATAGAAATAGCGTTCGTTGCTTTAGATACTCAAACCACTGAAGGCCATCTGAATTTTTTAGCATCTCAATCATGCTGTCATCAGCGATGTAGACATGCCCCATATTCCACTCTTGGTACATTCTTTGACTAATTTCAGACTCGAATAAAATGGTCACATTTGAATGTCTGGGGTCCGATGAGATTGCTGCATAGAGTCCATCGATAGCGTTATTGGTTCCTTTAATGTACTGAATAAAACCGCCAGAATGTGACATCAAAAAACCCGTGATATCCAATTGGGCGTTTTTTTCGGTGGCAGAGGTCAGTAATGATTGAATATCGATTTTGCCTAACGTTGAGTCACTTCGGTATAAAATACACTTCATTCCAGTCTCCTTTTGTTTTTATACATTAAAGAGTCAGCTAGTTTGATGGTTTTAAATAAATCTCGCTCCGTATTGTATGCCCAACCAACACTGTACTGAATGTCGTAATTTAACTGCCGGTTTAAACGTGTAATGAGTTGATTGGGGTCAATATCGGTGTCAAATAAAAGGATGATGAATTCGTCACCACCATACCTAAAGACAAGATCGTTGATCTGAACGTTATCGATCAGTACGCCGGCAAAGGCTTTGAGAGCTTGATTACCAAATTCATGACCATAGGCATCATTGAGAGCTTTAAAGTTGTTTAAGTCAAAGAAAAACAGAAGAAAATGTTCTTTAGAAAGGCGCTCATTAAGCGATTTCAAATAATCAAATGAGAGTGCTCCCGTTAAATTGTCTCGAATACTGAAATCTTTCATGATGTCGGTGTTGAATTGAACGAGCTCGATATACCGACGACCTACCTGCTGATAAGTGTGGCTGTCGAGGTCTAAGTCGAAGGCGAAGCGTGCTGTCTGATGAAGAATATCGACTTTTTTATCGATAGTTCTGTTAGTAATTTGGTTCTGGTCTGCAAGTTTTCTCTGATTACTCTGGCTGCTCAATAGGTAGCAGAGGACATCATAGGCGTAGCAGATATCATTGAGTTCGAGTTCTGGAATGTTTTTAATCAAACTATGTCTAATTCCAGAACATTGCTCGACGAGTTCACTCTCCATAGTGTCGCCAAACTGACAGTATGTTTTGGTCACCAATTCCCCTAACAACGACTTATATAGTCAAGTGAGTGCATCGAATTGAGTATAAACTAAATTGGCAAGACTGGCTGGATATCCTCAATAAAGCGGAATACTTTAACGATCCAAGTCGCATTAATAGCATAGAATAGCTCATCATTTTGTCTGACCAATGATGAGCTATTGGTGCATTTCGTTGCTTCCCCAAGCACATTCTATCGCCACTGGAGTGCGGTGCATTAGGCGTATTGCTTTGGAAGGTGCAAGCTCAAATTCTTCGGGATTGAATTAAGACAATAGCGTCCGTAGCCACAGCCCCCATGGTGTAGTAATGCCGGAGGTAAGAAATTGAATCTCGCCATTTTTTATAATCGCAATCGTTGGAGTGACATTGAGATGCCAATCTCGGCTTATCCGGCCACTATTATCATTAATGACGGTAAACTGATGTTGCTTTGCTTCCAAATAGCTTTTTACTCGCTGATCGCTACCCGATGAAAGTGCGACAGTGACCACTTGATGATCTTGAGCAAACCAATCAATCGTTGGGCTTACCCATTTACACGCCCCGCACCATGTCGCCCAAAAATAAACGATTACTGGCTTGTCATGACTCAATGCATTTACATCAATTGACTCACCATTCAAAGCAACGGCTTGGATTTCTGGCGCAACACCACTTGGCATTGAAGCACCATGATAAAAATCCATCACTATTGATACCACTCCAATGATGATAATAATGCCGAATAGCTCTTTGGCCCACTTACGTAAACGACGGTAGCCAGAACGGTGGTGATTTTTCGCCAAGTCCGTGTTCTTTTCTGTGTTGTTTTGCTCTGCCATCATTTGTTACCTGCTTTGTTGATTGCACTGATCACTTGGTCGCTGGTCAGTATCACTGGTAGAGCTATCCCTTGCGGGGCATTAGGTCCGTAGACAATGTTAAATGGCACCCCATAGCGACCATTACTTTGTAAGTATTGCGTCACGCTATCATTAGGCGTGGTCCAATTGCCTTTCATGAGTACCATGTCTTGATGTTTTAGCGCACTGTAGACCGGGTCTTGTAAAATCACACCAATCTTGTTGGCTTTGCAAGTAATGCACCAATCTGCCGTCACATCAACAAAGACGGTTTTACCTTGAGCGCTCAACTGCTGGATTTTATCGGCTTGCAGTTTTTGCCATGGTAAATCATCGACAATCGGTGTTGCCCAATGATCGGCTGTTAAGCTGCCCAGAAGTAAGCTACCACCGCCGATGAAAGTGAGTAGGGCGATGAGTGGTATCAAGAGTTTCCTACCGTGCACTTGACCTAACCAAATAAATGTGACTATTAGGATCGCCCCGCAGATCACCAGAACAATAAACTGGCCAAAAAACGGCATGAGTAAGCTGGTTAACCAGAGTGACGTTAACAACATCATGAAGCCAAACAACATTTTAGTTCGGTTCATCCATACCCCAGGCTTAGGCATTGCCGCGACCACATTCGGAAAGAGAGCAAAAATTAGCCATGGCGCACTCATGCCGATACCTAAGGTAATAAAAATTATCCACAATTCGCTAAAGCTTGCGCCAAGTGCATAGGCAACGGCTGTACCTAGAAAAGGCGCACTACAAGGCGTCGCAAGTAGTGTTGCGAACATCCCTTGAATAAAATGCCCAGCCTGTCCGTGACCGCCTTGTTGCGACATCCAAGTTGTTAAGCGACTGGGTAAACGAAACTCAAATAGACCCAATAAATTGAGTGCAAAAACCAACGTGACCATGAGCATCAATATCAAGAACTCAACACTTTGAAATTGAATACCCCACCCAACACTCTCGCCGCCGGCCTTTAACAGGCTTAATGCGGCAGCAAGCAGGGCAAAGGAGCTGATAATACCTAGCGCAGAAGCAATGAATGACGCTCGAACTCCACCTTGCGATGTTGACTGTGTCGCAATACTGTTGAGCTTTAATCCGAGTACTGGCAGGACACACGGCATGATATTGAGTATTAACCCTCCCAAGAAGGCAAAACCGATCATCGTGATAAAGCTGGTGGATTGATATTCTATCGGAGTGGTACCGACCTCGGTCGTCAGTTCGGTGGCAAAGGTATTATCAGACACCGTCACTGTGACCGATTTGCCGTTTAGATCGACATGTCCTTTCCAGTTGGTGACATCAAATATTGCGGTGAGTCGATTAACTTCTTGATCAAAGATCAATTTCGGTTGATCGAAAAATTGGTTCTCAACTTGTTGGCCATCAACCAATACTTGGGGGGATTGCCATGCAATAGCGTTACTTAGCTGAACAATGAATTGTTGTTTGTTCTGATCCCAATAGGTTTTGTTAACCATCACTTGGTTACTGTCCTTAGGACTTTGGCTCATCCCTTGGTTAAACAGAAACATCGCCTCAGAATCAAGATGCAGGGCTTGAGGATTAAACTCAAGTTCAATCGGGTAATCAGTGATAACGCAGATATCAGTACACGATGGCAAACGTAATTGACCTTTGAGAACCGCTGGCTGAAGAGGATCTTCTAGTGTAATCGTCAACGGAAAACTGACTTGGTGCTTGTAGCCTAGTGTCATAATGCCAAGCTGCTCAAAATAGCGCGGGATTGGCCAGTGCCACTCAACGGCAGCGATGTTTGTGGAGTTTCCCCAATCAAGTTGCGGTGCAATGCCAGCTTCTCCTGGACTGCGCCAGTAGGTCTTCCATTCACCTTCTAGCTGAACATCAAGCACCGCTTGTAGGGTTCTCGTGTGTGTTTGTTGCTCACCGGTTAGCATCAGGCGTAACTTAACCGGAGGATGTTTAACATCGCTTATCCAGCCTGTGGTTTGGGCAAAGACTAAGGATGATGAAGTGATATTGATGATCAGCGCGATCATGATTGCAATCAGTAGCCGTGCTTGGCCGCTGACTCGATTTTGACATGTAGATACTAAATTGATGACTCTTGGCAACACAAGATGCTCCAATTAAATTCGTAATACCGATTCCTAAATGAGATTCCGCTGGCGTTGAATTATCCTCGCCAATCTTACATAAATCTCACGCAAGCTTTTAATACAAGAACTTTGCTTGCCGCTTCCCTGCTGCGTGACGGTATAGGGGTAAATTTCAGATACGATAAAAAGCTGACTTTCATATCGCTAAATATAGTGATTATTTCTGCTAGAAAAATACTGGGTTTAATGGATGCGATTTATTCTTGGAATACGCACTGAGTCAGGTGAATGCGTTGTTTGGGTTTAAATAGTGGTGTTGCGAGGTTTCTGGCGTAGAGACACAGTAAGTGACGATAAACAAAAGCCACCAAAAACAGAGCCATAAAAGGGACGATCCAATCGGTTTTGGACTGTATTTGTGGCAGATGAGGAGGGGTATAGCTGCACGAGTCGCTGTTATCCGCGTCTACTTGGCTTGATAGATCACGATCGAAATGGCTGCTGTATAGGTTTTTTAACGCACTGTCAGTCAGAACTGATTGAGCCGTGAACGCGACATCGCTATTGGTTAGCCATGAATGGGCGGTAAAAACGGTTTTATTAAGGCAGCTTATAACCACTAAAGCGATTAATAGTCGTGCCCAAAAAGCATGAAAACGATGTTTTTTAGTTTTGTATGGCATCGCTAACAAAGTGCTCTCAATTGATCAATCTACAGCGCGCAAGCCTAGATAAGATGTTGAAAGGTTTCAAGCAAAGATTTGTAAACAAATGGTATGCATGCGCCTGATCTAACCCTACTCAAACCTCAAGGTGTTTTTAACATGGTTAATGGCCATGAATGGAAAATGAATAGCAGCGTCACTCTAGGTTCAGTTGCGCTGGTGTTTAATAGCATCATCAAGTCAGGCATAGAGCCTTAAAAAATAAAACGGAACCTAGTTATGAAAAAAATGATTACTATCGCTGCACTTATTCTTGCTCCTTCAATTGCGCTTGCGGGCGACCATCAACATGATCAGCGTCATGAACAAAATAACGCGATCCAATATAACGGACCTGTGGCGTTATCTAATGTGGCCACGTTGCTGAAAGAAAGCACGATGTTTACAGAAAAAGAGGTGGTTGTTGAAGGTCATCTTATTCGTCAAATCTCAGCGGAGACATTTGTTTTTTCTGATGGTAATGCCGAAGTGCAGGTTGAACTGGATGATGATATCCGTCTGCAATCAGCGTTGACCGCGACGACTCGTGTGCGTCTGTATGGCGAATTTGAAAGTGGCCGCACACCAGAAATCGATGTGGATCGTCTACAGGTTCTGTAATCGACAAACACTCGCAGTAAAACGACAATGCCCCTCAATTACGAGGGGCATTGTCGTTTATTCTCCATCACCAACGTCGCAACGCAGTGGTGGTTTAAAGCGCCATTATTTCACGATGACTTCTTGCCATTCGCCGGGTTGGAGATTGCCCAACATGAGCTCCCCCATTGAATAGCGAATTAAGCGCAATGTTGGGAAGCCAATGTGTGCAGTCATACGACGTACTTGACGGTTGCGACCTTCAATAATGGTAATCGCTAACCATGTGGTTGGAATGTTGGCACGAAAGCGCACGGGCGGTGTACGCGGCCAAATCTCAGGCTCAGCCATCACTTCGACTTTCGCCGGCAATGTCATACCATCTTTGAGTTCAACACCTGCGCGTAATTTATCCAAATCAGCATCGCTTGGCGCACCATCGACTTGAACCCAATAGGTTTTAGGTGATTTCGAGCTTGGTTGGGTCAGTTTGGCTTGTAAAATACCATCATTGGTCAACACCAATAAGCCTTCACTGTCGCGATCTAAACGACCTGCTGGGTAGACATCTTTTACATCAATAAAGTCCGCTAGAGTCTTACGTCCCTCACCATCAGTAAACTGAGTCAGAGTATCGAAAGGCTTATTAAAAATGATGACCTTACGTTGCTCTAGCGTAATACGCGGTTTAGTGGAGGCGGTTTTCTTACGATGAGTCGAAGAATGAGACCGAGCTTGGGCGGTTTGATCGTCACGTTTGAAACGCTTTGTCGTACGTTGAGATGATTTATTTGAAGCCGGACGACTAGAACGTGCCTGCATGTTAACTACCCTGCAAAAATGTAAATAAAGTGTGTGGATTGGTTTAAAGGCTATACGGTTTAAGCTATTATTTGCGCGCCGAAATCTGGATTGGCGCACAAGATAATAGACTATTATCGTAGTTTTGTTTAATTATAACGATTAGCTCTCATGGATTTTGCCTAAATTGGCAGAGAATTAAAGAGACGAACAAATCGTAAGCAAGTGAGGGGATGAAGCATTAACTTGCTAGCGAACACATATTCAAAGCCATTCATCCCAGAGGCTTTGTTAGAACAATAGGGAAATTTCATGCCTACAGATAAACCTACAATCATTTATACCATTACTGATGAAGCACCCGCATTAGCGACATACTCGCTACTGCCAATCATCCAATCATTTACTGCTTCATCGGGTATTGACGTTGATACACGTGATATCTCTCTTGCTGGGCGTATTATTGCTAACTTCCCAGACTATTTAACTGAAGAACAACGCATTGGCGACGCTCTGGCTGAGCTAGGCGAGTTGGCGAAAACGCCACAAGCAAACATCATTAAATTGCCAAACATTTCAGCCTCAGTTCCGCAATTGAAAGCGGCGATTAAAGAGCTACAAGCGAAAGGTTATAACCTACCTAATTACCCAGAAGAGTGTCGCAACGACGAAGAAAAAGCGATTCAAGCGACTTACGACAAGATCAAAGGCAGTGCGGTAAACCCAGTACTGCGTGAAGGTAACTCTGATCGACGTGCGCCTCTTTCTGTGAAGAACTATGCGAAGAAAAACCCACATTCAATGGGGGCATGGTCAAAAGAGTCACTATCACATGTTGCGAGCATGGAAGATAAGGACTTCTTTGGTAGTGAAAAATCGACCACAGTGAGTGGTGCAACCAAAGTTAAGATTGAATTTGTTGCTGCTGATGGCACAAGCAAAGAGCTTAAAGCCCCATTTGCTATCCAAGATAAAGAAATTATCGATTGTTCTGTATTGAACAAGAATGCTTTAGTTACGTTCTTTGAAGAGCAAATCGCTGAAGCGAAGCAGCAAGATGTTCTATTGTCGTTGCATTTAAAAGCGACCATGATGAAAGTGTCAGATCCGGTGATCTTTGGTCATGCAGTGAAAGTGTACTACAAAGACGTATTTGCTAAATATGGCCAGCTATTTGAAGAGCTAGGCGTGGATGTGAATAACGGTCTAGGTGATGTCTACGCAAAAATTGCGACATTACCAGCTGCGCAAAAAGCTGAAATTGAAGCGGCATTGCAAGCGGTTTACGAAACACAGCCGCCATTGGCTATGGTTGATTCTGACCGTGGTATTACCAACCTACATGTACCAAGTGACATCATTGTGGATGCATCTATGCCAGCAATGCTGCGTTCATCGGGTCAAATGTGGGGGCCAGATGGTAAGCAAAAAGATACTAAGGCACTGATCCCAGATCGCAGCTATGCAGGTATTTACCAAGCGGTTATCGATTTCTGTAAGCAATACGGCGCGTTTGATCCAACCACTATGGGTAGTGTACCTAACGTGGGTTTGATGGCGCAAAAAGCAGAAGAATATGGTTCACATGATAAAACCTTTATCTTAGACGCAGCAGGGACTGTACGTATCGTTGATGCTGCTGGTGCGGTCCTACTAGAGCAAAGCGTAGAGGAAGGCGATATCTTCCGTATGTGTCAGGTTAAAGATGCGCCGATCCAAGATTGGGTTAAATTAGCGGTAACACGCGCCCGTGCAACCAACGTACCAGCGGTATTTTGGCTAGATGAAGCGCGTGCACACGACGCTGAGCTTATCAAGAAAGTGAATGCCTACTTACCAGATTACGACACCACAGGCCTTGAGATTAAGATTTTGGCGCCAGTGGATGCATGTCAGTTCTCGCTAGAGCGTATCAAAGAAGGTTTAGATACCATCTCAGTAACCGGTAACGTACTGCGTGATTACTTAACAGATTTATTCCCGATCCTTGAGCTCGGCACCTCAGCGAAAATGTTGTCGATTGTGCCGCTTATGAATGGTGGTGGTCTGTTTGAAACGGGGGCAGGTGGCTCGGCACCAAAACACGTTCAGCAGGTTGAAAAAGAAAACCACTTACGTTGGGACTCATTAGGTGAGTTTTTAGCACTGGCGGCCTCTCTAGAGCACTTGAGTACCGTTTCTGGCAATAGCAAAGCACAAGTATTGGCAGATGCGCTAGATAAAGCGACAGGCGAGTTCTTAGACAACAATAAATCACCATCACGTAAAGTGGGTGAGTTGGATAATCGTGGCAGCCACTACTACCTAGCGACTTACTGGGCTCAAGCACTGGCTGCGCAAACGTCAGATGCAGAATTGGCTGCTGAGTTTGCACCAATTGCCGCAGCGCTTGCTGAAGGTGAAGCGGATATTGTTGCTGAACTTAATGGCGCACAAGGTGTTGCTGGCGACTTAGGTGGTTACTATGCCTTGGTGGATGCACAAACATCGGCATTGATGCGTCCAAGTGCAACATTGAATGCCATCATCAGTGCTTAGTTTGACTTGTTGATAGCGTAAAAACGAAGAAACCCGCCATTGGCGGGTTTTTTCTCTTCTAAACCATCATTACATCGGCAGCGATTATTTTGCTGGCTGAGCTTCCAGCGGAGTAACGACACTAGCGTGGTATCCTTTAGGGCCTTCTTCAACTTCGAAGAAAACCTGTTGGCCTGCTTTCAGAGTACGGTAGCCATCCATTTGAATAGTGGAGTAGTGCGCAAATACGTCACTGTCATCCCCTTCCGCACAGATGAATCCAAATCCTTTGGCGTTGTTAAACCATTTTACTGTACCTGTAGCCATGCTATACATCCCTCATGCATTTTTTACTTACGTTGCGAAACTGACGTCACTCCTGTGCGTCAATGTAATAGTGAATATTCATTCAGGCGCTGCCGAAAATTCAAAGCACTATTTTTCCAGAGTAGTCAATGATAGAGTACAGTCAATAGTAAAAAGGTATTACTTGCTAAATATTTACACACAATCGTGCTTCATCTTTTACATTTTAATAACTGTTTTCACTGTGGCGACATGAAACTTTGAATGAATTTAGCGACTTTAGATGCGTTTTTAGTCAGTTGTTAAGTATTTCTCTCCACAAGGAAATCTTTTATTTGCAGCGATACCATTGCTGCATTAGTCTCTAAGTATGGGGTTTTTAACTGCATATGTTTTTGCTCTTACTAAGAGATCCATCCATTTATTCCGTATAACGGAGTGTTAAAGTAACCAATGAAACTGTCTAGACAATACGAATCATGAGCAAACATTTTGAATGGGTAACTCCGGACTCAGATCTACTGGAGTTAGAGAAAACTGACGTTAAGCCACCATCCATGTATCACGTTGTGTTAAATAACGATGATTACACACCAATGGATTTTGTTATTGAAATTCTAGAGCGTTTCTTTTCAATGGATATCGATAAAGCGACGCAAATCATGCTCCAGATTCACTATGAAGGGAAAGCTATTTGCGGCACCTTTACTGCCGAAGTCGCAGAAACCAAAGTAGCGCAAGTGACAATGTATTCAAGGGAAAATGAACACCCGCTGCTTTGCACTATGGAACAAGCTTAATGCTTGATCGAACAATTTCAATTGTTCTTTGAGGAGGTCCTTATGCTGAATAAAGAATTAGAATCGAGTCTCAATGGCGCATTCGCTCGTGCCCGAGACAAACGACATGAGTTTATGACTGTCGAGCACCTCCTGTTGGCGTTGTTGGAAAACGATGCAGCGCGAGATGCCCTTACTGCTTGTCAAGCTGACATTGATGCACTTCGCAACGAGCTTGATGTATTTATCGATCAAACCACGCCACTTATTCCTGAAAACGATGAAACACGTGAGACGCAACCAACCTTGAGTTTCCAGCGCGTATTACAACGTGCCGTCTTCCATGTTCAATCGTCAGGACGCAGTGAAGTGACGGGTGCAAATGTACTTGTTGCGATCTTCAGCGAGCAAGAGTCCCATGCGGCTTACCTACTAAAGAAAAATGATGTAAGTCGTTTGGATATCGTTAACTTTATTTCTCACGGCATTACCAAAGGTAGCGGGTCAAATGATGATTCATCATCAGACTCTTTTGGCAGCGATGCGCCAGTTGAGGAAGCGAATGGTGAAGAGCGTCTAGAAAGTTTTGCACAAAACCTTAACCAAGCAGCGAAACAAGGACAAATAGATCCTTTAATCGGACGTGACAAAGAGTTAGAACGCACGGTGCAAGTTCTGTGTCGTCGCCGTAAAAATAACCCATTGCTGGTGGGTGAAGCAGGCGTGGGTAAAACCGCCATTGCAGAAGGTTTGGCTTGGCGTATCGTTGAAGGCCAAGTGCCAGAAATCATTAAAGATAGCGTGATTTACTCTTTGGATATTGGCTCATTGTTAGCCGGTACTAAGTATCGTGGTGATTTCGAAAAACGTTTCAAAACGATCCTGAAACAGCTGGAAAAAGAAGAGGATGCGATTCTCTTCATTGATGAAATTCATACCATTATTGGCGCCGGTGCAGCGTCAGGTGGCCAGGTGGATGCCGCGAACTTGATTAAGCCATTGCTCAGCAGCGGTAAGTTACGTTGTATTGGTTCAACCACCTATCAAGAGTACAGCAATATTTTTGAAAAAGAGCGCGCGCTTGCTCGCCGCTTCCAAAAAATTGATGTTGTTGAGCCATCGCTTGATGACACCACCAAAATTTTGATGGGCTTGAAGACAAAATACGAAGCGCACCATGAAGTCCGTTACACCAACAAAGCGCTGCGCGCTGCAGTAGAATTGTCCGCTAAATACATCAATGAACGTCACTTGCCAGATAAAGCAATTGATGTGATTGATGAAGCAGGTGCTCGCAGTCGCTTAGCGCCAGCAAGTCGCCGTAAGAAAACAGTCGGTGTGGCTGATATTGAAGCGATGGTTGCTAAGATGGCGCGTATTCCGGAAAAATCAGTTTCTTCCTCTGATAAAGAAGTCCTTCAGACTTTAGAGCAGAAAATGAAGATGATGGTGTTTGGTCAAGACAATGCCATTGAAGTATTGACTGAAGCGATCAAACTGACACGAGCAGGTCTTGGTGCAGATAACAAACCGGTTGGTTCGTTCCTATTTGCTGGTCCAACTGGTGTGGGTAAAACGGAAGTAACGGTACAGCTATCGAAACTGTTGGGTATCGAACTGCTGCGTTTTGATATGTCGGAATACGGCGAGCGTCATTCGGTAAGTCGTTTGATTGGTGCGCCTCCGGGTTATGTTGGTTACGACCAAGGTGGCTTGCTGACAGACGCGGTGTTAAAGCACCCCCATTCAGTCGTTCTTCTCGATGAGATTGAAAAGGCTCACCCAGATATCTTCAACTTGCTGTTGCAAGTGATGGATAACGGTACGCTAACTGATAATAATGGCCGTAAAGCGGACTTCCGTAACGTGATTTTAGTTCTGACGACCAATGCTGGTGTACAAGAAACGGAAAAACGTTCTATCGGCCTAGTGCAACAAGACCATAGCCCAGACGCGATGGCGGAAATTAAGAAGGTGTTTACCCCTGAATTCCGTAACCGTCTAGATAACATTATGTGGTTCAATAGCTTAGATGAAGAAGTGATTCATCAAGTGGTGGACAAATTCATTGTTGAGTTGCAAGCACAGTTAGATGCGCGCGGCGTTTCAATGGAAGTGTCTGATGAAGCACGTAAGTGGTTGGCAACGAAAGGTTACGATAAAGCGATGGGTGCTCGTCCAATGGGACGCGTCATTCAGGACAAACTGAAAAAACCAATGAGTTGCTGTTTGGCGCTCTAGTGGATGGCGGCTCAGTGAAAGTGACCTTGAAAGACGATGAGTTAGAATTTTTCTTTGATCAAGAAAAAGAAGCCGTTGCCCATTAATAAGCGACATATCAAATAGAAAAGCCAGAACGAAAGTTCTGGCTTTTTTTTGCTTAAATTCAACTGAAATTCTACAACGCTAACGACTTACAGATGGCTTGATAGGCGATGTTTACTTCTGATGGGACCGGTTGTTCAATTTGAAAACCCTTTGCCGGGTAGCTTTTAATTCGTTCAAAATCACCCATCATCGCCTCTATAACGGTAAACGAATCAATATCGTCAGTGAAATAATCACTAAAGTTATGTTTGGTCGAAGTGACCACAACATGTTCGACTGTTGTCGGCCATTGCTTTAGAAACGTCGCATAAGCTCGGCGCTCCATATAAGGCTTCTGCACCAAGATGAAACGGTTAAAGTGGAGATCTAACTCTTGCAGACGTTGGGCGCTGAATAAGACATTTTCGCCACTGTTCGTTGAGTGCTTTTCAATAATAATATCGCCAGCAGGTACACCGAGATCTTGGGCGATTGTCGCGAAGGTCTCCGCTTCCGTTTGTGCAAAGACACCTTCCGTTAAACGGCCAAAACCACCAGAGAAAAGGATCTTACCTGCTAGTCCTTGTAAGTAGAGTTGTGCGGCATATTCCGCAACGCGAGGATCATTGCTGCCTAATACAAAAATACAATCTGCCGCTGTGACGGTATGGTCGAGTTGCATGTATTGCCACACCGTTTCAATGTGGCGAAACAGAGGAGGGTTAGTACTCACTACACGGTTTCCTTACAGTAGCTCTAATGTGTGTTGAAAGTGAAATCGATAGCCAAGTTGACATAGCTTTTCAGCACTGACCAATTTGTCTTCGTTGTGCACTATCGGTGGTAACGCTTCATTGCTGCCTGAACGATGTAACGCGGTTTGATAAAACTCCGCTTTGTTGGTGGTGTTGGGCGTCGTCGCATTGATGATTTGTGAGGAAAGATTCAGCGCTGCGAAGGTAACCGCGCCAACGGCGTCAATCTGATGGAGCATATTGGCAGGAGCAAGATCGCTGACTTGACGTAGTCTAGCAGCAAAATTGGCAGGATTGCGGTTTGGTCCAACTAAGCCACTACAGCGGACAATGGCGTAATCGAGGCCGCTATCGATAAGAGCTTGTTCTGCCTGCAGCATGATGTTGGCATTGGCAGAAAAAGTGCTATCTTGCTGTGCCAGCAATAATGTTGCATCTTCTTCTCGCATGGTGCCTGCTCGATCTGGATAGACCGTCGTTGAGCTAACCATGACGATTTTCTGCACCTTTAGTTGGCGTGCTATGTTAACCAACTTATGCCAATATTCTGCATATTCAGCGCCATTGCCACGGCGAAACCCTGGTGGGAAACAGCCAATGATTGTATCTAGTTGTAATGGTTTTAACTGCTGGTAGCAGATATCGATATCATCAGAGAGGTTGACCTGCACTGTTTTATAACCAAGATCGTTGAGATGATCACAGCCTAGTGAAGTCGTTTTACTCACCGTGACAGTATGGCCTAAATTAGCCAAAAATTGAGAAAGAGGTTGACCAAGCCAACCTCCACCAATGATCCCTATCTGTTTCATCACCCACCTCCGGTTAGGTTTGTTTTTCTGCGTTGAGCAACATTCGTAATTGGTGACGCATAAAAGTATGCGCAGGACAGTGACTGACCGTCTGATGCTGTATCACATCAATATTGGCGTGCCATGACAAGTTTTCAAACTGTGAACGCAGTCGAATGAGCTTGCCACTTTCCAGAGCGGGTTGAGCAATGTGCTTGGGCAGCATGCCCCAACCAAAACCACTGCAGATGAGCTCAAGTAAAATATAGTAACTATCGGCAAACCATACTTCAGGGCTATGCGCATGTTGAAAACTGCTCATCTCACTGGATTTAGACCGTATCACGATTTGTCGGTGCAATCGAAGCATATCCAGGTGTGGGACGGTTTCTTGAGCCAAAGCGTGATTGTTTGCCACATACACATCAAACTCAACACTACCAAGCCCTTCAAAATCGAGGTTCTCATCCAAAGAGACTTCGTTGAACATGATTCCCATTGTGGCGCGCTGTTGTACCACTAGCGCAATGATATCGATACTTGAGGCGGTAAGGCATTCAAACCTTAATGTGGGGTAGCGTTCACACACTCGTGTAAGGGCGGCCGAGAGCTGTGTCATCGGGATGCCTTCATCAACAGCTAGGGTAATATCTTGAAAATCGGCATGCTCTAGGTGTTGTGCGCAGTTTAGTAGGCGTTGATGCTGAATAAGAGAAGCTTTGGCGTAAGGCAGTAGACGTTGCCCATGCAGGGTCAGTTTTGGATAGCGAGAGCTGCGATCAAATAATTCAAAACCGCAATCGATCTCAATGTTCATCACATGCTGACTGATGGCGGATTGTACTTTGTTGAGCTTGCGTGCCGCTGCGGAAAATGAGCCTTGTTCGACGGTTGTGACGAAAGCTTCAAGTTGTTCAATACTAAACATATCACTTTAACTGATGGTATCTAACTTTTAACTATCATAGTTGTAGATGAAAATAAGCGCAAATCGAAACATACTGAGAGAAACACCATGCAAACCAAAGAACGAATCTTCCATGCTGTGACATTTGAAATGATTGCATTGGCGATCATTATTCCAACCGCTGCATTCATTACCGGTAAAGCCTCGGGTGATCTGGTTATCGTTGGCTTAAGCTTATTTACCGTCGTGTGGAATTATTTCTACAATATTCTTTTTGACCGTTGGTTTGGCAACGAGCGCAGTAATCGTTCATTAGCACTAAGAATCGGTCATACCTTTGGCTTTGAAGGGGGATTAATTTTCTTATCGGTACCGACCATTGCGTGGTTTTTACAAATCGGTATCGGAGCGGCGTTGTTGCTAGAAGCAGGGTTCTTAGTGTTCTTCTTTTTCTATGCGACGGGCTTCAACTGGTGCTATGACCGTATTCAACCCTATCAGCGCGTATTTGGTGGGAAAATCAAAGCGGCGTAGTCATTACGGCGATGAAACTTATCTGACAGGCATTAAAAAAGAGCACCGTGGTGCTCTTTTTTTTCGCATCATGCGCGAGATTACTTCTGAGAGTTTAACACACGCAGAATCTTATCTGCGTTTTCAGCTACTTCGATGCCTTCATCAGTTAAGTAACCACCATCTGGTAGGGTACAAAGTCCCTTTTCAAATAAACGTTTCACAGCAAGTTGCATGTCTTCTGATGCGTCACTATGAACTTTAATGCCAGTAGCCGAGCTACTAATGTCGAATTGCAGTAGCAAATTAAGTTCTGAAAGATATTCTGGCAAGTATTTCATGGTTTGTTCCTTATAATTAGTACCAACACCCGTGTAACAGTAAAGATAGTCTCTTCTAAACCTTTTGGTTACTGGGTATCTTCAAAAATACTGCTAATGTGACTTAGAAACAATACTCTAAGATAAGAATTGTTAGGCAGCCCAAAAAAGAAGATTTTTGCATAACGAATAGGGTTAATATGAAAAATTAGCCTAAACGAGGAATAATGCCAGTAAATAAAATTTAAAGTTCAATCAAGTTATTGAATTTTAATATGAAAATATTGGTTTGATTAGATTGTTTTATTATTTTTTATAGTGCAATAACAGGATTGAGATCATGTTGAAAATCTCATTTAAAACATTTTTAGTTAACGCCCAAATTAGTGCTTGAATTTGTTTTTGATTAGAGGGATTATCCGCGGCCTCCAATCCCTGCATCAAATTGTTACGCTACCACTATGAATCTTAATCAATTTGACTCTTTATTGCCGCCTCAAATGGCTGAGCGTGCTGCTGAAATTGGCCTAGGCAAAGCAACCAAAGATCCCGTAAAGTCTTTTCTACTCGCTATCTCTGCCGGTATTCATATTGGTATTGCTTTTATATTCTATACCACGGTGACCACTGGTGCCTCCGAGATGGCTTGGGGTATGACGCGCCTAATTGGTGGTATCGCGTTTAGCCTTGGTCTTATCCTCGTGGTTGTCACTGGTGGTGAACTCTTCACCAGCTCGGTGTTGACTTTAGTCGCGCGCGCTAGCGGCAAAATTTCGTGGGGAATGTTGATTAAGAACTGGTGTGTTGTCTATGTAGGCAACATGATCGGTGCGCTACTGCTGGTTGGCTGTATGTTGTTGACCAAACAATACATGTTCGATCATGGCCAAGTAGGCTTAAATGCCATGGCGATCTCGCAACACAAATTACATCATGGCTTCTTCCAAGCGGTTGCACTCGGCATTATGTGTAATGTGCTGGTATGTATTGCGGTATGGATGACCTTCAGTGGTCGTACATTGACTGACAAAATCATGGTAATGATTTTACCCGTGGCTATGTTTGTTTCAGCGGGTTTTGAGCACTGTATTGCTAACATGTTCCAAGTGCCGATGGCGATTGGTATCAAAAATTTTGCACCAGCGGAGTTCTGGCAAATGACCGGTGCGAACATCGCCGATTATGCTGATCTTAATATGATTGATTTCATTATGAATAATCTTGTACCCGTGACATTAGGCAACATCATTGGTGGTGGTCTATTTGTTGGGATATGGTACTGGATGATCTATTTACGTGATGATCAACATTGATACATCGATATTAATAAGGCTCGCATAGCGGGCCTTTTTTACATCCATAAAAACACATCACGGTTGATATCGAGAGGTTCACTTGCCTTGACTTGTTTAGGTAGGTCGACCAGCCAATTACGTTGATCATCGTTCTCAACATGATTTTTAACTTGAACTTGACGTGTGTGTTCATTGGTCTCAAATTGCATTTTCCATTCCTCGTTGCTAGATAAATCCGTCTATTTAGCGAGAGTGTAGAGTGCGTTTTTTACGCAATGATGACAAAAATGATGACGAAAATTCGCGATGTTAAATAACTGCCTACAGTGTTATCCACAGATTCTGTGGATAAGATCCTAAATTGCTGGTGGGTAAAGTGATTTGTTGATTATTTGTTGTACGGCTTTGCCAGTATTCGCCCGTTCGCGTTGATGCATACTCGCACCGCTAGCGATAAAGTTGTGGTGGTTGAGATGGTGAGCACCACAAAGATAGCGACCATAATCATCAACTGATATTTTATCGCGATCATCGGGCTCGCCCCACCCAAAATTTGTCCGGTCATCATCCCCGGTAACGTGACCAATCCCATCGTGCTCATACTGGCTAAAGAGGGCGCAAGAGACTTTTGCATTGCTTCTCGTATGAAAGGCAAACTCGCGTATTTTGGTGATGCTCCAAGCGCAATTGCACCTTCATATTCAGCTTGGCGTTGTTCAAAACTTGAAAAAAGGTTTTGTAAAGCAACGATGTTGCCACTGAGGGAGTTACCCAGCAGCATGCCGGCTAACGGAATCAGATACTGGGCATTATAAGTAGGGGTTGGGCGGATAACAGCGGCGCAGACCAACACTAACATCGGCATTAACCCAAGTAGTAAACCTAAACCTGCTGGCATCAATAATTTTGTTTTAGGCAGGCGTGCTTTACTAACGATGGAGCTAGCGCCAACTAAAAGCATGAACAGTAGCCACGCCAAATTGATGATAAGACTATTAATTTGGAACAGATACTCAAGATATAGACCAACGAAGATCAACTGGACAAACATGCGTCCTACGCTGACCAATAACTCTTTTTCGATACTCAGCTGTAAGTAACGACTGATCACTATCGGGATCAAAAGAGTACAAAAAAATAGAGCAAGAATTGCCCAAGGAATGTCGATAACTGTGGTCATGATACCTCTCCAAATGACTTTTCTAGTCTACATTAAATGGTGGAGCAAGGCGTGTTTAAATACGATAAAGCGATGATATCGACAGGTTTTTTAATTATCTAATGGTTAACTTTAATGTAACAATTGGGGCTGATAATAGTTGGTTTTTGGCTGAAATAGAGAGGGAAGAGCTCCGTTTCGTGGCGAAAATTGTTATAAATTTTGGCCTTTTATTCCATTAATGAATTGTCATAACTTAATGTATATTTTTACATCAAACCTTAATTGGACACATCTCTGTGTCAGCTCAAAAAAGTATTCGATAACGCGGTTTATAAAGGAGTAATTGATTGAACCCTACAAAGAATATGGTCTAAAATTTTCCTTAGAAACAGTAAAACAAATAGTCCGATTTTCTGGGCTAACCAAAAACACTAGATACACAATAGGCAAATGTATGAGTGATGTTAACAAAATTGAAAAAGGCGAGAAGCTTTCGCTGGAGTGGAAATCGTTCCTCTTCATCACAGTGATTCTCTTTCCAATTCTTAGTGTCGCATTCGTAGGCGGTTACGGATTTATTGTTTGGGCGCTGCAAGTGTTCTTCTTTGGACCTCCTGGCGTTCACGGTGGTTAAGCCTCGAGCTCACAACGACACTTCTATATAAGAATTTTAAGAGAGCGAATCATGAAAAATATGATTATCAAATTGTGGCGCACAATGTCGCGTCCTGCGGTTCATATCAGCCTAGGTGTGCTGACGATGGGCGGCTTTATTGCTGGTGTTATTTTCTGGGGTGGTTTCAACACTGCGCTAGAAGTGACCAATACAGAAAAGTTCTGTATCAGTTGTCACACCATGCGTGACAACGTGTACGTAGAACTGCAAGAGACTGTTCACTGGAAAAACCACTCTGGTGTTCGTGCTACATGTCCTGACTGTCACGTTCCTCACAACTGGACAGACAAGATTGCACGTAAGATGCAAGCTTCAAAAGAAGTATTTGCTCAAGTATTCGGCAACTATGATGAACCAGGTGTGTTTGAAGAGCGTCGAATAGAGCTTGCTAAACATGAATGGGATCGTTTCTCGGCGAACAAATCTCAAGAATGTAAAGATTGTCACAACTACGAATCGATGGATTTCGAGCAAATGTCTCCAACTGCTCGTATTCAAATGAAGCAAGCGGCAGAAAAAGATCAAAGCTGTGTTGATTGCCACAAAGGCATCGCGCACAACCTACCAGCTGGTATGGATAGCATCGGCGGTATCGTAGGTGATCTAGAAGCATTAGCTTCGAACACGAACTACGATGTAGGCCAAGAATTGGTGAGCGTTCGTCACCTACCAATTTACTTCGATGACAAAGGCGAGAAAGAAGCGGGTCTTCTAAATCCTGCATCGGTTGTTAAAGTTATCGCGGACAAAGGCGACTACGCTGAAATCGAAATCGATGGCTGGCGCAAAGCGAAAGGCTTTGGTCGTGTAATCCAAGCTGATTTTGGTAAAAACATTGCTGTTGCATCACTTCTAAAAGAAGCATCAACGGACAGCAAAGTGGTTACCACCGGTGAGAAAAAAGTGGATGAGCTAACGGGTCTTCCATGGGAGAAAGTGGCTGCGACGGTATGGATCAAGAAAGAATCTATGCTAAACGACATCACGCCTGTATGGGAAAAATCGGCAGAAGCATACAAAACAAACTGTTCAGTATGTCATACCCAACCAGCTGAAGCGCACTTCGATGCGAACACTTGGCCAGGTATGTTCGACGGTATGCTTGCGTTCGTTAACCTAGATACAGATAGTGAAGCACTGATCTTGAAGTACCTACAGATGCACTCTTCAGATTTTGCTGAAGGTCACCACTAATACGCGTCGGATGGAGTAATTTTAATGGCAATTACACGAAGAAGTTTTCTTAAGGGCGTAGCAACTACCAGTGCTGCGTCAGTAATCGGTCCTAGTCTGTTAGCGTCAGCTTCAGCTAGTGCTGCTGAGAGCACGGGTACTTGGAAAGTAACCGGTTCTCACTGGGGCGCATTCCGCGCCCACATCTACGCGGGTAAAGTTCAAGAGATTCAACCAATTGAGCTAGATAAAAACCCAACCGAGATGTTGAACGGTATTAAAGGCATTATCTACAGCCCATCACGTGTACGTTACCCAATGGTACGTCTAGATTGGTTGAAGAAGCACAAATACAGCGCAGAAACTCGCGGTAACAACCGTTTTATCCGTGTTACTTGGGATGAAGCACTAGACTTGTTCTACCGTGAACTAGAGCGCGTTCAAAAAGATTACGGTCCTTGGGCTCTGCACGCAGGTCAAACAGGCTGGAACCAAACAGGTTCATTCAACAACTGTACTGCACACATGCAACGTGCCGTTGGTATGCATGGTAACTTCATCACAAAAGTAGGTGACTACTCGACGGGTGCTGGTCAAACCATCATGCCTTACGTACTTGGTTCTACTGAAGTTTACGCACAAGGTACTTCTTGGTCTGAAATCCTAGAAAACTCAGACAACATCGTACTTTGGGCAAACGACCCAGTTAAAAACCTACAAGTAGGTTGGAACTGTGAAACGCATGAGTCATTTAAGTACCTAGCTCAACTGCAAGAGAAAGTAGCGAAAGGCGAAATCAATGTACTTTCAGTTGACCCAGTTAAGAACAAAACTCAGCGTTACCTGAATAACGATCACCTGTACATCAACCCGATGACAGACGTGGCGTTCATGATGGCTGTCGCGCATGTTCTTTACAATGAAGACCTGTACGACAAAGAGTTCATTAAGACTTACTGTCTAGGTTTTGAAGACTTCATTGGTTACGTACAAGGCGAAACCAAAGATAAAGTTGTTAAGACTCCTGAGTGGGCAGAAGAGATCTGTGGCGTTAAAGCTGACAAGATCCGCGAATTTGCTCGCATGCTTGTTAATGGTCGTACACAGATCCTGATGGGTTGGTGTATCCAACGTCAAGAGCACGGTGAGCAGCCATACTGGGCAGCAGCAGTAGTTGCAGCGATGGTTGGTCAAATTGGTCTACCTGGCGGCGGTATCTCTTACGGTCACCACTACTCAAGTATCGGTGTTCCATCAACTGGCTTTGCTGGCCCTGGTGGTTTCCCTCGTAACCTTGATACTGGTTCTAAGCCAAAATGGGACAACAACGATTTCAACGGCTACAGCCGTACAATCCCTGTTGCTCGTTGGATTGACTGTCTACTTGAACCGGGTAAAGAGATCCGTTACAACGGCGGTAAAGTGAAGCTTCCAGACTTCAAGATGATGGTGATCTCGGGTTGTAACCCATGGCACCACCACCAAGACCGCAACCGTATGAAGAAAGCGTTTATGAAGCTTCAAACGGTAGTAACGATTGAATTTGCGTGGACGGCAACTTGTCGCTTCTCTGATATCGTGCTTCCAGCATGTACTCAGTGGGAACGTAACGACATCGACGTATACGGTTCGTACTCAAACAAAGGTTTGGTTGCGATGCATCGTCTAGTGGACCCATTGTTCCAATCTAAGACTGACTTCCAAATCATGAGTGAACTAACTCAGCGCTTTGGCCGTCGTGACGAATACACTCGTGGTATGAGTGAGATGGAATGGATTCAAAGCCTATACAACGATTGTAAAGCAGCGAACACTGGTAAGTTTGAAATGCCAGAATTTGCTGAGTTCTGGGAACAGAGTGTTCTAGATTTCGGTGAAGGTAAACCTTGGGTTCGCCACGCTGATTTCCGTCAAGACCCAGAGATCAACCCACTAGGTACACCATCAGGCTTCATCGAGATCACTTCTCGTAAGATCGGCCGTTACGGTTACGAACACTGTCAAGAACACCCAATGTGGTTTGAAAAGACAGAGCGTTCACACGGTGGTCCAGGTTCTGACAAACACCCGTACTGGTTGCAATCTTGCCACCCAGACAAGCGTTTGCACTCACAAATGTGTGAGTCTGATGAATTCCGTGCAACTTACACCGTTCAAGGTCGTGAGCCGGTTTACATCAACCCACTAGATGCTAAAGCAAAAGGCATCAAAGATGGTGATTTGGTACGCGTATTTAACGACCGTGGTCAGCTAATGGCTGGTGCTGTATTAACTGACAGCTACCCACGTGGTGTTATTCGTATCGAAGAAGGTGCATGGTACGGTCCACTATCTGAAAAAGTGGGCGCAATCTGTACTTACGGCGATCCAAACACACTAACGCTGGACATCGGTTCTTCTGAGCTAGCTCAAGCAACGTCTGCAAACACTTGTATCGTTGATTTTGAGAAGTTCAAAGGCAAAGTGCCACCAGTGACTTCATTCGGTGGTCCAATCGAAGTTAACTAATTATTAGTTTACTCGCGATAACGAAACACAAAAACCAGCCTTCGGGCTGGTTTTTTTTCATCGGTGTTCATCTGGAATAATCAAAAAATATAACCCCCTTCCATCTTGCGCTTAGTCTTATTTGGGCCAGCGTATTGGCCGATGACAATGTCAATTCTTGGCGATGGGTTGGAAGCGCTACTGAGGTGCGTTAAGCAAAGCGGTGAAACGGCATTGGTTGGATTGCAGTTCAATTAAGAGTCGTGCAAGCCTTGGGCGTAACCTCGGATTGGGTTTATCGGCACGCGTAATACTGACAGTGGGTTAAACTCGCCAATCATCGGGCGCTGCTATACACTAGCCGAAAAGTAAGGCATTAATTAGGTTTTCGTATGTCTATTATCTTGGGAATTGACCCAGGCTCTCGCATCACGGGTTATGGTGTTATTCGCCAACAAGGCCGCCATCTCCAATATCTTGGTAGTGGGTGCATTCGCACCTCAGAGAAAGAGCTTCCAGGCCGACTAAAGCAGATTTATGCGGGTGTAACGGAAATCATTACTCAGTTTCAACCTGATGTGTTCGCAATTGAGCAAGTGTTTATGGCGAAGAACGCCGATTCTGCGCTTAAGCTTGGTCAAGCACGCGGCAGTGCGATTGTCGCCGCGGTAAACGCGGACTTACCAGTGTATGAATATGCGGCAAGACTTATCAAACAAGCCGTGACAGGAACCGGTGGAGCGGATAAGCAGCAAGTGCAGCATATGGTTAAACAGATGCTTAAGTTACCCGCGTGTCCACAAGCGGATGCGGCGGATGCACTTGGCGTCGCAATTTGTCATGCCAACACCAATAAAACCCTGGTCGCTTTGGCGGGTAGGGCAACCAGCGCAAGACGCGGTCGTTACCGTTAAGCTTGTCGCCACAGCGATTTCAATAGCCAGTTTTTACTGGCTATCCATCCAGTTATTTATTATCATCGAAGCAAATTCTATTACACTAGGTACCTACCGTGATTGGACGTCTCCGCGGCATTTTGCTAGAAAAGCAACCTCCTGAACTCCTGATTGAAGTCAATGGCATTGGCTATGAAGTACAAATGCCAATGAGCTGCTTTTACGAGCTACCCAATATCGGTGAAGAAGCGATCATCTATACTCACTTTGTTGTCCGAGAAGACGCCCAACTGCTTTATGGTTTTAATACCGTAAAAGAGCGTGCCTTGTTCCGTGAAGTCATCAAAGCGAATGGTGTGGGGCCAAAATTAGGTTTGGGGATTCTTTCTGGTATGACTGCGACGCAATTTGTTGCCAGCGTTGAACGTGAAGATATCTCAACGTTAGTGAAACTACCGGGTGTAGGTAAAAAGACGGCAGAGCGCCTAGTGGTTGAAATGAAAGATCGTCTTAAAGGCTGGAGTGCCGGCGATTTGTTTACCCCATTTACCGACGCAGCACCATTGGATAACAGTACCGGTTCGTCTCAAAGCAACGCGGAAGAAGAAGCGGTGAGTGCACTGCTGGCGCTTGGCTATAAACCAGTACAAGCATCTAAAGTCGTTTCTCAAGTGAAGAAACCGGGAATGACGTGTGAAGAGCTGATTAAAGACGCTCTTAAATCGATGGTGTAACGGGGATTATTCATGATTGAAGCTGATCGTTTAATTGCACCTGATAGCCCGGTTTTTCATGATGAAGATGTCATAGACCGTGCGATACGTCCGAAAAAACTGGATGACTATCGTGGTCAGGATCATGTTCGTGACCAAATGGAGATCTTCATTCAAGCGGCTCGGCTTCGTAGTGAACCACTGGATCATCTACTGATTTTTGGTCCTCCGGGTTTGGGTAAAACCACCTTGGCTAACATTGTCGCCAATGAGATGGGCGTTAATATTCGTACTACTTCCGGCCCGGTGTTAGAAAAAGCGGGTGACTTGGCGGCATTGCTGACCAATCTTGAAGAAAATGACGTACTGTTCATCGATGAAATACATCGCCTCAGCCCGATGGTGGAAGAGGTACTGTATCCTGCCATGGAAGATTACCAGTTAGACATTATGATTGGTGAAGGCCCTGCAGCACGTTCGATCAAAATTGACCTACCTCCTTTTACCTTAATAGGTGCCACTACGCGCGCGGGGTCATTGACCTCACCACTGCGCGACCGCTTTGGTATTACCCAGCGACTAGAGTATTACCAAGTGCCAGATCTGCAGCATATCGTTCAGCGTAGTGCCGATTGCTTAGGTTTGTCGATGGAATCGGAAGGCGCACTTGAAGTTGCGCGCCGTGCTCGTGGTACCCCGCGTATTGCAAACCGTCTGTTACGCCGTGTTCGAGATTACGCGGAAGTAAAAGGGGATGGTCATATTAGCCCTGACATCGCGGATAAAGCGCTGAATATGCTCGATGTAGACGCGCAAGGCTTTGACTATATGGACCGCAAGCTATTACTGGCAATTATGGAAAAGTTTGGTGGTGGTCCGGTTGGATTGGACAACATGGCCGCAGCGATTGGTGAAGAAAAAGACACCATTGAAGATGTACTAGAACCCTACCTTATACAGCAAGGTTATTTGCAACGAACCCCACGTGGACGAATTGCAACCGATCGCGCCTATCTCCATTTCGGTATCGACAAGTAAACTTTGATTACCGATTTGATCGCATACACTCAAGTGTTCGTAAAAAATTACAATAAATTGTGAATACTTGAGTGAGTTTGTTTTGATTTTCTCTTCAAAAATGGCGCTTTGTGCCATGAGTCACATTTAATAAATCTTACCTAACACGCTCTAAGTAGCTGATAATGATGGCTTGTTAACTATTGATGTTGATTATGTTCTGATTAACTTCTCATTTTCGCTATCCTCTGTTGATAAACTTGCTAAGCTTTTGATTTGGATCAAATTGATGCATTTTTGCCCAAAAATGCAAAATTAAACTTGACGCAGATCAAAGCGAACCTTTGCCATAAACCTTTTGAAACATTGGGAATTTCAAAGTAATATTAGCGATAGCTATATTAGCTGATGCTTAACAATTAACTAACCATTGCGGCACATTTTTATAACAACAAGACGTTTTTATAAACAAATCTCGAGTTTGTTCAACGATCGGGGTGCCAAAGCAATTAATGTAGAGCGTGTCTTTCAGCCGACACATAGGAGTTACCATGATTGACATAGTTGATCTATCGCGGTTGCAGTTTGCTTTAACTGCGATGTATCACTTCCTATTCGTACCACTGACCCTAGGTATGGCATTTCTGCTTGCCATCATGGAATCACTGTACGTAATGACCGATAAGCAAATCTATAAGGACATGACTAAGTTCTGGGGTAAGCTTTTTGGTATTAACTTCGCCCTTGGTGTGGCTACAGGCCTAACCATGGAATTCCAGTTTGGTACGAACTGGTCATACTATTCCCACTATGTTGGTGACATCTTCGGAGCACCACTGGCCATTGAAGCTCTTGTCGCTTTCTTCTTAGAATCCACTTTTGTAGGTTTATTCTTCTTTGGTTGGGATCGACTGACAAAACGCCAGCACTTAGTGGTGACGTGGTTGGTTGCTCTAGGCTCTAACTTCTCAGCACTTTGGATTCTTATTGCTAATGGCTGGATGCAAAACCCAGTCGGCGCAGAATTCAACTTTGAAACCATGCGTATGGAAATGGTGAGCTTTGCTGACGTTGTACTAAACCCAGTAGCGCAAGTTAAATTCGTACACACGGTAGCATCAGGCTACACCTGTGGTGCGATGTTCGTTCTTGGTATCAGCTCTTACTACCTAATTAAAGGTCGTGATGTGGCTTTTGCTCGTCGTTCATTTGCTATCGCAGCATCGTTCGGTATGGCAGCGATTCTATCTACTATCGTGCTAGGTGATGAATCTGGTTACGAGTTAGGTGAAGTTCAGAAAGTGAAACTCGCCGCGGTTGAAGCGGAATGGCACACTGAACCTGCACCTGCTGCGTTTACTGTGTTTGGTATTCCAAACCAAGAGACGATGGAAACCGATTACGCGCTAAAAATTCCGTTTGTGATGGGTATCATCGCGACGCGTTCTTTGGATGAGCAAGTTACTGGTTTACGTGACCTACGTGACGAACACGTTGATCGTATTCGTAACGGTATGTACGCCTATGAACTTCTAGAGAAGCTACGTGCTGGCGAAAAATCAGAAGCGAACATGGCAGCGTTTGATGAAGTGAAGGGTGACCTTGGTTACGGCTTACTTCTGAAGCGTTACACTGATACTGTAACGGATGCGAGCGAAGCTCAAATCCAAGCGGCTGCGGATGATTCAATCCCAACTGTATGGCCACTATTCTGGTCATTCCGTATCATGGTTGCGTGTGGCTTTATTATGCTATTCGTCTTCGGCGCTGCATTCCTACAAACTTGCCGTCAAAAGATTGAGCAAAAAACGTGGGTTCTTAAAGCGGCACTATTTAGTATTCCACTACCATGGATTGCGATTGAAGCCGGTTGGTTTGTTGCAGAGTACGGTCGTCAACCATGGGCTGTAGGTGAGATCCTACCGGTTCACGTTGCGGCATCCGCACTAACGGCAGCTGAAATCTGGACTTCTCTATTTGCAATTCTAGCGCTTTACACGGTGTTCTTGATTGCTGAAGTTTACCTAATGGTTAAGTTTGCACGTAAAGGACCAAGCAGTCTGAAAACAGGCCGCTACCACTTCGAACAAAACGCTGACTCTGTTGAAGACAAAGTTAGTCGCCAAGTAGAAGCGTAAGGAGAAAGAATATGTTTGATTACGAAATCTTGCGATTCATCTGGTGGGTACTGATCGGTGTGCTGCTTGTTGGTTTCGCAATTACCGACGGTTTCGATATGGGTGTGGGCGCGCTTGTACCTATTATCGGTAAAAATGATTCTGAACGCCGAGTGATGATCAACTCGATCGCACCGCACTGGGATGGTAACCAAGTTTGGCTTATCACCGCGGGTGGTGCGTTGTTTGCGGCATGGCCGCTAGTGTACGCAACGTCATTCTCAGGTTTTTATCTGGCAATGATCCTAACGCTTGCGGCGCTATGGCTACGTCCTATCGGCCTAGACTACCGTTCGAAAATTGAAGATAAAAAATGGCGTAACACTTGGGATATCTGTATCTCAATCAGTGGTTTCGTTCCACCAATCATCTTCGGTGTTGCGTTTGGTAACTTACTGCAAGGCGTACCGTTTGAACTGAGCGATTTCATGATGCCGACGTATCATGGCAACTTCTTCGATCTATTGAACGGCTTTGCTATCTTGTGTGGTCTAGTGAGCTTGTTCATGATCTTGATGCAAGGTGCAGCATGGCTACAAATGAAAACGACTGATGCAGTTCATACGCGTGCACGTAACGTGGCACAAATTATGGGCCTTCTAACGGTAGCGACATTTGTAACAGCAGGCTTCTTTATCCAAGATATGGAAGGCTACGTTATCAAATCTGTGATTGATACTGGCGCAGCTTCTAACCCACTAACAAAAGAAGTGGTACGTGAAGCAGGTGCTTGGCTGAATAACTTCGAGACTTACCCAGCAATGTGGGCTGCACCTATCTTAGGTGTCGTAATGCCGCTGCTAGCAGTGCTTGCGTCTCGCTTTGAAAAATGTGGTTTTTCATTCTTGTTCTCAAGCCTAGGTAATGCAGGCATTATCTTCACTGCTGGCCTATCAATGTTCCCGTTCGTGATGCCATCAAGCCGCGTGCCAAGCCACAGCTTGACCATGTGGGATGCAACATCATCTGAACTGACATTGAACCTGATGACAGCGGTTGCCTTTGTTATGGTGCCAATCATCCTTGGCTACACCACGTGGACGTACTACAAAATGTTCGGCCGCTTGGATAGCAAGTTCATTGAAGAAAACAAAAACTCACTTTACTAAGGAGCAATCACAATGTGGTATTTCGCATGGATTCTAGGTGTACTGCTTGCTTGCGCATTCGGTATCATCAACGCTCTTTGGTTAGAGCATTCGGAAATGATGGATAAAGACAGTGAGTGATCTCGCTGAAAAGGCGGCAAAAATACATGCCCCTTTGGATAAGGCCCTGTTTAGGGGCTTATCTCTGGTTTTAGGCTTTTTCCACGTTGCTATGGTGATGTGGGACCCACATGCCTATTCAGAAGCGATTGGCGGTTTCAATACCGTCATTTCGCCACTGATGATTTGGGCAATTTGCTCAAGTATGGTATTTGGTTTGTCGTTCAAACCGCATAACTGGTATTGGCAGTTACTCTTTAGCCCATACTTCAGTTTGTCGATTCTTATTTATCTAACGGTTCTTTACGTTTCGTAATAAATTAGCCTGAAAAACCATCAGAAAATCATTTAAATAGCGCCACTTTTGATAAGTTGGCGCTATTTTTTTGCCTAACATCTGAAATCGATCATTAGCCACTGCCCATATCCAATCTAGATGGGGTATAGTAATAACCAAATAATTGGAATTAGAGCACAAACGTGGATGCATTTTTGAAAGCATTTGAATGGCCAGTGACCGTTTATTATGAAGACACCGATGCCGGTGGCGTGGTCTACCACTCAAATTATTTGAAGTATTTTGAAAGAGCAAGAACAGAGCTGCTTCGCAGTGTTGGTGTATCACAGCACGCTTTGTTGGAACAAAATATTGGTTTTGTAGTCCGACACATGGACATAGATTTTTTACAAGGGGCGCGCCTTGATGAGCAGCTAATGGTCACCACGACGATTTCTGAACTCAAGAAAGCCTCTTTGACCTTCTGTCAGGAGATCGTCAATCCTGATGGTAAAACATTGTGCAGAGCAATGGTTAAGGTAGCATGTATCGATAATCAGAGGATGAGACCGACTGCGATTCCTCAAGCAATTTATATGGAGTTTTCACGAAGTGACCGCTGATATTTCAATTCTTGACCTATTTTTGCAAGCAAGCTTGCTAGTAAAGATGGTGATGCTGATCCTTCTTGGTATGTCGATCGCCTCATGGGCGATGATCATTAAGCGCAGTAAAGTGCTTTCTCAAGCAACCAAAGAGACAGAATCATTTGAAGATAAGTTTTGGTCTGGTACCGATCTCTCTATTATTTATCAAGCGGTAAATAAAAGAAAAGACGAGCTTACTGGTACTGAAGAAATCTTCTATGCAGGCTTTACCGAGTTTGCACGCTTACGTAAATCCAACGCGAATTCTCCAGATTACATCATGGAAGGAACCGGCCGTGCGATGCGCGTCGCGGTGGCTCGTGAAGTGGATGAGTTGGAAACCAACTTGCCTTTCTTGGCAACGGTTGGCTCTATCAGTCCTTACATAGGCCTGTTTGGTACCGTATGGGGCATCATGCACGCGTTTATTGCGTTAGGTGAAGTAAAACAAGCGACGCTAGCGATGGTGGCGCCAGGTATTGCAGAAGCATTGGTTGCGACGGCAATGGGCCTATTTGCGGCTATTCCTGCAGTAATGGCGTATAACCGCTTGAGCAATAAAGTATCAAAGCTTGAACATAACTACGCGACGTTCTCAGAAGAGTTCCACAGCATTTTGCACCGTCAAGCGATGGCTGGCAGGGAGTAACGCATGGCGGGTTATCAACCTAAAAAGCGTAAAATGACATGCGAAATCAACGTGGTGCCGTATATCGACGTCATGTTGGTGTTGTTGATCATTTTCATGGTGACCTCACCATTCGTGACACAAGGTGTTGAAGTCGAGCTACCAAAAACGACAGCGGCTGAATCGATGCAAGACATGGCTGAAGATCCAAACACCAGCTTCATCATCGTTGAAGTTGATCGTGATGGAAACCTAGGTTTGAGCGTCAATGATGAAGAAGTGATGCGTGGAATCGCATTACAAGATTTGATCGTTCGCGTGAAAGCGGAACTCAGTCTCAAACCTAATTCGCCGGTTGCGGTGGGCGGGGATGCAGCAACACCTTATGCAGAGATTGTATTGGTTTTAGATGAGTTGGGCCGAGCAGGTATCCCAAAAGTGGGTCTGCTAACGGACATCAAGGAATAAGTTCAATCACTCCATGAAAGACAAGAAGCCCAATAAAAACAAACTTGGCAAACCGATGCTTATTTCGTTTGCCTTACACGCAGTCTTAATTGCTGCGTTGCTTTGGGGCGCGGATTTTACCATGTCAAAACCTGAGCCTATGGGGCGAATGGTGGAGGCGGTGGTGATTGACCCCGCTCTGGTGCGCCAACAGGCGCAACAAATTCGTGAGCAGCGAGAAGAAGCATCGCGTAAAGAGCAAGATCGCTTAGACAAGTTACGTCGTGAAAGCGAACAACTTGAGAAAAATCGTAAAGCAGAAGAAGAACGCATCCGTAAGCTGAAAGAGCAACAAGTTAAAGAAGCGAAAGCGGCGCGTGATGCTGAAAAGTTACGTAAGCAAAAAGAACAAGAGCGTAAAGTTGAAGAAGAGCGAGTTCGTAAAGAAAAAGAACGAGCAGTGAAGCTTGAACAAGAGCGTAAAAAGAAAGAAGAAGCAATACGAGTAGCGGAAAAGCAGCGCCTTGAAAAAGAAGCTGCGGTAGCAAAAGCAGAGCAGCAACGTATTGAGAAAGAAGCGGCAGCAGCAAAAGCTGAACAGCAGCGGATTGAAAAAGAAAAAGCGGCCAAAGCAGCGCAAGAAGCCGCCGCTAAAGCAGAAAAAGAGCGCATAGCGAAAGAGAAGGCTGCCAAAGAGGCCGCCGAAAAAGCGCGCCAAGAAAAACAACGCTTAGAGCGTTTGGAGCGCGAACGCAAAGAGCAAGAAGCGGCGATGAACGACATTTTTGCTGGCTTAGAATCAGAAGCTGAGCAAAACAGCGCTGCGCGAGGGCAGCACGTTGAGAGTGAAGTGGCACGATACGGTGCGATTTACACTCAACTGATCAAACAGAACCTGTTAGTGGAGGATTACTTTCAGGGAAAGTCTTGTCGAGTTAACTTGCGTCTCATTCCGACTGGTGCGGGTGCGATAGTAGGAAACTTCAGCATACTTGATGGCGATAGCCGAGTTTGCTCGGCAACAAAACGTGCGGTAGCTCAAGTTCCTAGCTTCCCATTGCCTAAAGAAGCCGATGTTGTGAATAAACTGAAAAACATCAATTTAACTGTTGAACTGTAATTAAAGGATTAGCTTGTGTTAAAGCGACTTATATTAGGACTAGCACTAATTATTTCTAGTACCGTTCAAGTAGCCAACGCGGCGCTAGAATTGGTTATTACTGACGGTATAGACTCGGCTCGTCCGATTGCTATCGTGCCGTTTAAATGGGAAGGCACCAAGCCACTACCACAAGATGTATCAGCGGTGATTGCCTCTGATTTACAACGCAGTGGTAAATTTAGCCCAGTGGCAACCAGTAAAATGCCACAAACGCCTTATAACGAAAGCGAAGTTAATTTTGACGCATGGACACGTCTAGGCGTTGATTCGCTGCTGACGGGTTCAATCACCCAGGATGCTAAAGGTGACTACGTCATTAGTTACCAATTAGTGGACGTGGTGCGTGGCCAATTAACGCAAGGCCAAAGCAAAGCATTAGGTGAAGATGGCGAGTTGGTACTGTCAAAAGATCACGTTTTGTTTAATAAACGTGCCACGGTACCTGAGAGCCGTTTGCGCGAATACGCACACCGAATTTCTGATTTGGTTTACGAGCAATTAACGGGTGAGCGCGGTGCATTTTTGACACGCATCGCATATGTTGTCGTTAGTGATAAAGAATCATACCCGTATCAATTACGCGTCGCAGATTACGATGGTTACAACGAACGTTTGGTATTGCGCTCAAAGCAGCCATTAATGTCACCGTCTTGGTCTCCGGATGGTAAAAAGCTTGCTTATGTGAGTTTCCAGAACGGCCAAGCTGAAATCTATCTAATGAATATCTATACCGGGGAGCGCGAAAAGCTTACGTCATACCCTCGTCATAATGGTGCACCAAAATTTTCGCCAGATGGCAAAACCTTGGCTTTGGTATTGTCAAAAACCGGCAGTTTGCAGGTTTACACCATGGATATTCAAACGCGCAAGCTCACACAAATAACGCGTGGTAGATCAAATAATACAGAACCATTTTGGCACCCCGATGGAAAATCCTTGATATTCACTTCCGATCGGGGTGGTAAACCTCAGATTTATCGAGTAAATTTGGCTGGCGGTGATACTAGCCGCATAACATGGCAGGGCAGTCAAAACTTGGGTGGTCAAATTACTCCCGATGGACGCTTTCTAGTAATGGTGAATCGAAGCAACTCTGGATTTAATCTTGCTAAGCAAGATCTAGAGACTGGCGCGGTTCAGGTTTTGACCAAAACATTGTTAGACGAGTCGCCGAGTATTGCCCCGAATGGTGGAATGGTCATCTACAGCTCGATTTACAATAAAACCAACGTATTATCGATGGTTTCTATCGATGGTCGTTTTAAAGCTCGATTACCAGCAACAAATGGACGCGTCCGTGCGCCTGCGTGGTCACCGTTTTTGTAGCAACTAAGTATTAAAAGTAAGGAAAACATAACAATGCAACTTAACAAAGTTCTTAAAGGGTTACTCATTGCACTACCAGTACTAGCGGTTACGGCATGTAGCTCGAGTGATGATGCTGCAAACGCGTCTGGCTCAGAAACGAACAACGGTTCTTCTAGCACAGTAGTAGCAACGCCAATCGATCAGAATGGTCAACTATCTGAGCAAGAGCTGAAAGAGCAAGTAATGCAAGCTTCAACTATCTACTTTGCATTCGATAACGCAACAATCGCAAGCGACTACGAGAAAGTTCTAGCGCTACATGCTGCGTACCTAAGCTCTAACCCAGCACTTAAAGTGACGGTTGAAGGCCACGCTGATGAGCGCGGTACGCCAGAGTACAACATCGCACTAGGCGAGCGTCGTGCACAAGCGGTATCTATGTACCTTCAAGCACTAGGTGTTAACGCTGACCAAATCGCTATCGTTAGCTACGGCGAAGAGAAGCCACTAGTACTAGGTCAATCTGACGAAGCTTACGCTAAGAACCGCCGCGCAGTTCTAGTGTACTAATTCGGGGATAACCTCATGTTCAGTAACTTAAAGCATGTCTTTTCGCTTACGTTACTGGCCAGTGCAGCGAACTTCGCGTTCGCTGCACCAGCCCCAGTAGCAGATATTGGCGGCAATACCAGTAGCTCTAGAACGTTTTCTGGCAATGAATCTGACATTCAGCGTTTAGAACGTCTTCTGGAAAATCGTAACCGAGTGCAACTGCAAATGCAGCAACAGTTGGATACGATGGCTCTCGAAGTGAGTGAACTTCGTGGCCAAATTGAAAAGAATAATTATGACATGCAGCAAATGTTGCAACGTCAAAAAGAGTTGTTTGTTGAACTGGATAAAGTTCGTCAAGAAGCCAAAGCTGCGCCTGTCCTTCCGGTGGTTGATGCAACAGAACCAACCGCGTCGACGGGTACTTATAGTAGCAATGCGGATGAGCAAACAGCTTACCAAAACGCGGTTGATTTAATTCTTAAACAACGTGATTACTCTGGTGCAATAAGCGCTTTCGTTCAGTTCCAGAAAGATTTCCCAGATTCGACCTTCACACCGAATTCGCATTATTGGCTAGGCCAGCTTTATTTTGCTAAGAAACAAGATAAAGAAGCGGTTAAGAGCTTTGCCGCTGTGATTGCTTATAAAGACTCAAATAAGCGAGCAGACGCATTGGTGAAGTTAGGTGATATTGCCGAACGTAACAATAACGTCGAGCAAGCGAAGAAATACTATCAGCAAGTGGTGAGTGAATACCCAGATAGTGCTTCAGCCAAAGTTGCGCAGCAAAAGCTCAACTAAAAGCTAATTGACAAAAATAGGCGCTGATGCGCCTTTTTTTTATCCTGCTTTTAACCGCAAACAGCTTTGATTCTTGAGGTCGATCGGAGTTACAATGCTCGGATTAACGGAAGTTGCGTAGAGCAAAGCAATGAGTCACATTCTAGATAAGATCGATACTGTTTACCCTTTTCCTCCTAAGCCAACGCCATTGACGGCAGAGCAAAAGCAAGCCCACATAGCCAATATCAAGCAACTGCTGATTGATAAAGATGCAGTGCTGATTGCCCATTACTATACGGACCCGGAAATTCAGGCCTTAGCTGAAGAAACAGGCGGTTTTGTTGGTGACTCATTAGAAATGGCTAAGTTTGGTAACCGCCATCCTGCCAGCACCCTAATTATTGCCGGCGTGCGTTTTATGGGCGAATCTGCCAAAATCCTTACGCCAGAAAAACGCATTCTAATGCCAACACTTGACGCAGAATGCTCATTAGATCTTGGTTGTCCAGCAGACAAGTTCTCTGAATTTTGTGATGCGCACCCTGATCATACCGTTGTGGTTTATGCGAACACCTCTGCGGCAGTAAAAGCTCGCGCAGATTGGGTAGTTACCTCCAGTATTGCTCTTGAAATCGTTGAGCATCTAGACAGCGAAGATAAGCCAATCATTTGGGGGCCAGATCGTCACTTAGGCTCATACATTGCTAATAAAACCGGCGCAGAAATGCTGCTGTGGCAAGGCGAGTGTATCGTGCACGATGAGTTCTCTGCGGATGCTTTGCGCAAAATGAAAGGCCTTTACCCTGAAGCGGCAATTCTTGTTCACCCAGAGTCTCCTGCGAGTGTGGTTGAATTAGCTGATGCAGTGGGTTCGACCAGCCAATTGATCAAAGCGGCGAAAGAACTACCGCAGCAAAAAATGATCGTCGCAACCGACAAAGGCATCTTCTTCAAGATGCAACAATTGGTACCTGAGAAGGAACTGATTGAAGCCCCAACCGCTGGTGCTGGCGCGACATGTCGCAGTTGTGCACATTGCCCTTGGATGGCGATGAATGGCCTGCAAGCGATTGAACAAGCGCTGAGTGAAGGTGGTGAGCAACATGAAATCTTTGTTGATGAAGCGCTGCGCGTACAATCTCTGATCCCTTTGAACCGCATGTTGGATTTTGCTGAGCAGCTTAATCTACAGGTTAAAGGCAACGCATAAGCGATTGACCGATTCCAATGAAAGCCAGCCCACGTGCTGGCTTTTTTTATGCGCCATATTTGATGATTTCTCCTGTGTGGATACTGTCCAAATCGTTTCAGGCTAGCCTCGTTTTGCCTTACGCTTCTCAACTATACTTGTGCAATGGCCTGCAAACTCGAAAAAAGCGCCTAATTCTGCGTACAATAAATACAGCAGCAACGTTTACTCCTTGAGTGACGCTGAGATTTTAAATAAGGATATTTTATGGCGATATGGCTCTATTTAAGGCGCAAGCTGCGATCTAGCTTATTTGACTTGAGTACGCGAAACCTTGTCATCCTTTCGGCTCTCTATGTGGTTTTGTCATGGCTGTTATTGGCATCGGCAGGGGAACATCAACTGACAGATAATTTTTCTAATTTTATCTATTACTTGATGGTGACAGCTTCGACAGTGGGCTATGGCGATCATTCTCCAACCACAGATGCGGGCAAATGGGCCGTCGTGCTATTTGTTATACCCGGTGGTTTGGCATTGTTTGCCTCAATTCTTGGCCGAGTAGGCTCTAGCTTAGTGGAATATTGGCGTGCAGGTGTATTAGGGAAGCGAAAAGTGAATACAAATAATCATATCTTGTTATTGGGTTGGAATGGTCAACGTACTTTGCATTTAATCCGCATGCTGCAGCATGAAGAAGAGGGCAACAGACCCATTGTTCTGTGTACACGTTCTGAAATTGAGAACCCATTACCGGGTGAGATCGGTTTTATCAAAGTCAGCAGTTATACCGATAGCCAAGAAATGAAGAATGCCAATATAGAGCAAGCAAGCTGTATTGTGGTGGATAACCTAGAAGATGATATTACGCTCTCAGCGTCGCTCTATTGCGCTAACGTTAACCCGCGAGCCCACTTGGTCGCTTACTTTAAAGATGAAGCGCTCAGTTCGTTACTGAGCCAGCATTGCCCAAATGCAGAGTGTATTCCCGCGGTTGGCGCTGAAATGCTCGCTAAAGCCGCGGTTGATCCTGGTTCGAGTGCGCTCCATCAAGAGTTACTCGCATCAACTCGTGGCATGACCCAATACTCAACGCATTACCCAATTGAAGCGGCATCAACACCAGTCGAAGCGGTATTTTTGTTTTTAAAGAAACAGCACAAAGCAACATTGATCGCGTTAGAAGGCCAGCATGGGATGGAATTAAACCCTGAACTTGACGCAGAAATACGCCCGGGGACAAAACTGTTTTATATCGCCGATGAACGTATTGAGCAGATCGATTGGTCTGAGCTTTAATTTGTATTATCGGTTATCGGTTATCGGTTATCGGTGAGGCTGGCCAATTGAATGATTGTTGGCATAGCCGAAAGTGAAGAGTAAACAATAAACGTTTTAGCACAAAAAAGGCTTCCCAAAGGAAGCCTTCTTAATAGTGAAGCTTTTTATCGAATTGATAGAACTGGCGTTACTTATCAGCTTCAACTAATTGCATGCCACGCATAGTTAAGCCTGACAGCATCGTTGGCGTTGCGTTGAAAATTTCTTCAAACTGCTCTAATCCTTCAATACCTTGCTCTGCAATGGTCGCCAGTGACGTTTCAGGATCATAAAGCATGCTCAGTGAAAGCAGTACACCGCCAAGTAGGGCATTTTCTTGGCTGTTTTCTGGCATGATTGATTCCCAATCATCGCGAGAAAGTTGCCAGCCTTGCAGGAAGCCTTCACAGAAGTCACGTGTTGCTTCAGTGACAATTTCCTGTTCGTCTAATGCACAGCCTTCTGGCCATTGCCATTGATTATTTAACAATGCTGGACGATAGTCATTCCATAAGGCAATTACGTGTTCAATGTAACTCTCTAGTTGTTCGCCATCGCTAAATGGAGCGACGTCTTCACCACCCCATAGGAATGGCAGCCATTCATGGGGATCAAGGGTGTGTGGTGCTGCGGCCATCGCCGTAACAAAACCTTGAGTTTTGGCCTGATTAATCAATCGTTCTTGAAGTTCAGGAAGGGCTAGAATGTCTTGTAGAGTCAAAATGAATACCACTACTTTGGTTGTAAATGTTGATGCGGATATAGTAACAGTACCTTTACGACAAAAATAGGTTGCTGTTGCTCAGTATTGACTATAATTTTATATAAACGTCAAAAATTCAGTTGGTTATGGTTAAGAGCTCGTCACTAAAAAGGAAAAGTATATTTGCCCTTGGCTTGTATCTGGCGTTCGTGGTTGCGACGGTAGGTACGATTAGCTATTGGGTGGTGGAACCCCCGATCCGAGAACAACTAGTTCGTAACCTAGATTCCCGCTCAAAAATTATCTCCAGCCAGATAGAGGCGCCGCTCGATAGCTCATTGGGCATCTTACAAAGCATTGTGAGTATCGGTAACACCGGCTTTGTCCAGTCGCAGCAAAGTGAATTGTTGCACTCTCTATTTTTAGTGGTTGATGGCATCACGACCAGTGGTGGCCTATGGCCGATTCCGTATTCTGTCGATAAAAACGAAGCGTATCTAAGCCTATTTTTCAATCGCGCCAGTGATGGGCAAGTAGATAGGGTTAACGCTTGGAATAACGCGGAGTCTGGTGGCTATGACAAAGAAGCTTGGTATCTATCAGCTGTCGATCAAGCACCAGGCACAGTGGCTTGGTCTCCCGTTTATATTGACCCTTTTACTCATGTACAAATGATCACGGCCTCTTCGCCCTATTTTATTAATGGTGAACTAGCCGGTGTTGCGACCATTGATGTCTCCCTTGAAACATTAATCTCCTTTGTCAGCAGGCATGCTGAAGAGCATGATCTTGGCGTGTTGGTTCGCGATGGCTTTGGTGATGTCATCATCGAACATAATTTTCAAGTCGCAGAAGATATTTATATCGGTCGCCAGCAATTTGGGAGCTTCCAGTGGACGATTGACGTCGTCAATGCTCACCGTTTAGTGGCCGAACAGGTATATGATTTAGTGAGCAAGGTTGAAAAGGGCATTGTGCCTATCATGTTGCTATGCGTATTGTTTGGCTATGTGTTGCTGAGCCGCTTTATCATTGAGCCAATCACACTGATTGCGCAAAAGGTCGATGATTCGAAAGCGGGCGGTATCATTGACATTGGCTATCACAGTAACGACGAAATAAAGCACCTTATCGACACGTTCAATGAAAAAACCATCTTCCTTGAGCAAGAGAAGAAAAAAGCCCAAGCCTCTACGCGAGCAAAAAGTGCCTTCTTAGCCACTATTTCACACGAGATCAGAACGCCAATGAACGGTGTGTTGGGCACCGCACAAATATTATTAAAAACCGATTTGAGTGACGAACAGCGTAAACACCTCAAGACCTTGTATGATTCGGGTGACCACATGATGCTGTTACTCAACGAAATTTTAGATTTTTCTAAGATAGAGCAGGGACACCTTGAGCTAGAAAAAGCACCGTTTCCATTGGAGTCTATTTTAGGCAGTATCAACAGTGTTTATTACACCTTGTGTTCAGAAAAAGGATTAGCGTTCAATATTCACAATGAGGTGAATAAAGATCGTTGGTATCTTTCTGATAAAGCACGATTACGCCAAGTGTTGTTTAACTTATTAAACAACGCGGTTAAATTTACTGCCCATGGTTTTGTTGACGTTCATTTAAGTGAAGTCACTCTGGATGGAGGAAACTGTTTGAATATCAAAGTCTCAGATTCAGGGATTGGTATTGATCGAGTCGCGCAAAAGAAAATTTTTAACCCTTTTGAACAAGCTGAGTCATCGACAACTCGTCGTTTTGGTGGCACAGGGCTTGGGCTTGCCATCGTTAAGCAAATTGGCGAATTGATGAAAGGGGACGTTTCGGTACAAAGCGCAGTCGGGGTGGGGACCACATTTGATATTATTCTTGAAATGGAAGTTTGTCCTCCAAGCATCACGGAGGTTATAGAGCATCGCAAGCATGATTATAGCGGTCTTAAAGCATTGATCGTAGAGGATAATCGTACTAATACTATCATCATGAACTCTTTTATGAGCAGCAAGGGCTTTACTTGTGAAAATGTAGAAGATGGACAGCAAGCCGTTGATGCGCTGCAAACCGGCCAATATGACTTAATTTTAATGGACAACCATATGCCAAATAAAGATGGTATTACAGCAACCGCTGAAATCCGTGCATTAAAAAATAAACGGGCTAATACGCTAATATTTGGCTGCACTGCCGACTTATTTAAAGAAACTCGAGAACGAATGTTAGCAGCAGGTGTTGACTGCATTATATCGAAACCTATCGATGAAAAAGAGTTAGACGATATGCTCTCAAGGTATTATGAAAAACTCTACCAGTTCAAATCGATAGCGGATAAAACCACCTTTGTTGCATTTAATGCAGAACAACAATTGGTATCACTGCATATTGCTGTTGAAGATCAAAAAACAGAAGAGGCTCATAAAATCATTACCACGATTAATGAGTATGCTAATCACCAATCCTTACGTAATGTGAATCAACTGACGGAGATGCTCGCGCCATTGATTGATAGCAAATCTCTCCCTTCTAGCCATGAACTAGATGTTTTGACGGTACTTTTGAAAGATAGCTAATCCCAACTATCATAATTCGGTCAATATTCCTTATTCAAACCGCCATTTTGGCAGTTTGAGCATTTTTGGCTACTTAAACACCAAAAACTAGCAGTTTGTTGACAAGTAATTATTTAAAATGAAATCTAATTCTTAATAACTTATGTTCTAATAGCGAATAAATCTAGTGATTTGCTCATTGCTGGGCGTTTTATATTGTCCTTTATTCACTATGCTAGTGATATGTGTTGAGAGTTTAGAATGAAAGCTCGTGGGTCCTTCTGTTTCCGCAGTGCAGTAGCAGATACTTTTGCGATGGTCGTGTTTTGCTTTATTTCAGGTATGTTTATCGAAATTTTCATTTCAGGTATGACATTTGAACAATCTCTTGCATCACGATTACTATCTATCCCTGTCAATATTGCGATTGCGTGGCCTTACGGTGTGTTTAGAGATTTTGTTTTACGCCAAGGCGCTCGTGTTTCTGTGTCGAAGCGAATGAAAAACTTGTCTGACTTGGTTGCTTACGTGTTATTTCAATCTCCCGTTTACGCTGGTATTTTGTTTACGGTTGGTGCCTCTACCGAGCAGATCATCACCGCGGTGGCTTCAAATGCGATTGTGTCTTGTGCCATGGGGATTTTATACGGCTACTTTTTGGATCTGTGTCGTAAGTGGTTTAAGGTTCCGGGTTACTACTCACAAGCTTAATCTGTTGATTGGACTGGCTAAAGCGCCAGCAAATTAGCTAGAGAGTGACCAGTTGGTTCACGAGTACGTTATTTTTTTAGCTTTTGGCTTGACCTAACTCTATAGAATCATTAAATTAGCGCCTCGTTAGCCAAGTTGTTAACGATACGGTGAGTTGTCCGAGTGGCTGAAGGAGCACGCCTGGAAAGTGTGTGTACGGCAACGTACCGAGAGTTCGAATCTCTCACTCACCGCCACATTCAAGTTTAAAGACGTCTCAGGGCGTCTTTTTTCTTATCTAAAGATTATTAAAATCAATGAGTTACGGTTCCGTAGCGTTCCATAAAGTGTCGTAAAAGCGCTTGTCTAGAGTAATACCTAAAGTAATACCCAGTATTCCTACTTGATGCTAGTATTACTTTTGAGCACTAAATCAGGTATTACTTTATTGTCATTTTCTCTATCAGTTCGATCTTTAACTTGATGTAAGTTAAGAAGTTATCGATCAAAAGTAATACCTAGATTTTTCGAAAATCGAGCTTTGTTCAGGTATTACTTGAGGGATCAAAATGGCGAATAATCTCACGGCTAGGCAAGTCCAAACGGCAAAGCCCAAAGATAAGCTCTATCGCTTATCTGATGGCGGCAATCTCTACTTTTGTGTGCGTACAAGCAATTCACGTTCTTGGCAGTTTCGTTATAAACGACCTGGCCAGGACAAAATCACTTATCTTTCCTTTGGAACTTATCCAGATATGTCTTTGGCGGAAGCGCGAGAGAAAGCGCTAGAAGCTCGAAAGATGCTTGCGGATGGTATTGATCCTCAGTTGGCCAAAGAAGAGCAAAAAGCCAAAGTTATTGTTGAGCAAAATGCGACGTTCAAGTTTGTCGCTGAGCAGTGGAAGGCAGCGAAGGAAGGGCAGATAAAAGAGAAGACTCTTAATGGTAACTGGCGCAAACTGGAGCTCTATGCCTTCCCTAAGCTAGGCACGATACCCGTTAATAAAATCACGGCGCCTATCGCTATTGCGGCGTTGCGTCCCGTTGAAACACAAGGTTTATTAGAAACTGTAAAACGTACCGCTCAACTGATGAATGAGATCATGAATTATGCTGTAAACAGCGGTGTGATTCATTCTAATCCATTATCTGGTATCCGTGATGTGTTCAAGAAGCACAAAGTAGTGCACATGAAAGCGCTTCAACCTCATGAGATGCATGAGCTTATTCGCACGGTAGCAACAGCCAATATTCAGCACGTGACGCGCTTTTTGATTGAATGGCAGCTTCATACCATGGTTCGCCCTAATGAAGCGTCAGGCGCTCGCTGGGAAGAAATAGATATGGCAAACCAGCTATGGATTATCCCGAAAGAGCGCATGAAAATGAACCGTGAACACGTAGTTCCACTTACGACACAAACTCTAGCAATTCTTGAAGCGATTAAACCGATTAGTGGTCATCGAGACTATATATTTCCTTCGAGCCGTAATCCTAAGGTCCCAACCGATTCAGAAACTGCCAATAAAGCACTAGGGCGGATGGGGTTTAAAGATAGGACGACAGCTCACGGCCTTCGAGCTTTGGCCAGTACAACTCTTAATGAACAGGGTTTTGAGCCTGATGTCATTGAGGCTGCCCTTGCTCACACAGACAAAAATCAAATACGCAAAGCTTACAACCGCACTGATTACTTGGATTCACGTCGTAGATTAATGAGCTGGTGGAGTGAACATATCGATAAATCGAGTTATGGAAGTTACAGCGTTACAGGTTCACGTCATTTAAGCCAGGTTATCTGATTTATGGCTGTATTATACGGCCACTTGCTATCGTTCAAAATTTTTACAGGCATATGTTATCTATGTGATGTTCACACACAGAAGAGGTATGTATGCCTAAACCAACTATCCGTTTGATCCGTCTAAATGAAGTGCTTGGCATGACTGGCTTATCACGTTCTTGTATGTACCGCTTTATCGAAGCAAACCAGTTTCCGGCGCAAGTTCCGCTTGGTGGACGTGCTGTTGCTTGGGTAGAGAGTGAGGTGCAAGACTGGATTCAGCAACGTGTTAACGCTAGATATTACTATGCTGAGTTATGATTTATTTGAGGGCTCTTTTGCCCTCATTGAATATGAATCAGAGAGTCTACAGAGAATCATTGCCCTCATTGAAAGCTTCCCAAGAGGAATTGACCAGTCTTTCAATTACATCAATCATGCTTGTTTCATGGAAATCGGCAACTTCTTGAAGTCTTTTTTTTGTTTTATCTTTCATTAAGAAGCTAACGCTAACTTTATTCTCATTTTCAGCTTTTTTTCTGAATTTGTGCTGGCTCCATGCACGCTTGAACCGTTCGTATAACTTAGCTTGTTCCCGTTCACAGAAGCATAAAGAATGAAAAATACCTTCTATGATAGGGACGTAATTTTTCTCAGCAATTAAGTTTAAAGGGAGGTTCTCGTACTCTTCTAAAATCAACTTATTTTCTGATATGTATTCAACAGCCCATCTCGCTTGTTCTTTGTTGTCGTTTTTTAACCATTTGAAATTAAAATGTTTTTTTGACAAAAAGTAATCATCTTTCAAAATTCTTATTAGCGACTTTATTTTTTCAGGGTCTTCATTTATTGAAAGTATGGATGTTCTTAATTTTGTCTTTAAAGATGTCATGTCAGAGCATTGCATGATGTCATCTGATAATGCGTAGGACAGCTCATCTTCTATCGATAAACGCATAAGCATAAATACCAGTATTGATTTGTCATCCGAATCTAAAAAATCAATGCAATCCTCGCCAATTATGCCCTCTATAATTCTGTCAATTATTGAAATTGCGGCGATGCTATTGCTAGACCTTAATGGTGATCTCTTAGCTAACCCTTCCTCAATGAGCTCAGATAATCGTTTTCGATTTAAAGAGATTTTGTCTTCAGGGATTTCGAAGAAACCTTCTTGATTCCCCCTGATTATTATTTGTTCAAGTGATGTTTGAGATAATTTTTTAAGTAACTCTTAAGTGTTTCTTCGTTCGGCTGACTCATTTTTCTACTTAGTAGTTTTTTGATAGTTGCAAAGTAGCATTGTTAGTGAATCTTTGTATTATTTTAGTGGTTGTTTTTTGTCCTTAACCTAGAATTTATCCCAGTGTAAGCGCAGTTTTTTGATGCTAATCGTACTATTTTCCTTAGAACTTAACTTCAGAGTTATCAGTTTTGAACTGATTGGCCGGTAACTTACACCACTACGCTCATCTGAAGTGTTTTGCCAGGTCTAGCTTTGAGGTGGATAAGGAACAAGTCTTTCCTTATCCAAAGTTGAGATTGGGGATTGCGGTTATGGTTAATATACCTACATGGTGGGGTGAAATTATTTTTAACAACCATCCCCCTTTCTATACCGAATTAACCAGAGGTATAGAAAATGAAAACACTAAAAAAGAAAGTCACTCATAATGATGAGTTCAATGGCCTACCTGTTTTGAAACTGAAAGAAGGGCTGTTAGTTGATTATCTACAAAGGATTTATGACACGCTGGATTTAGCTTTGGATGATCATCCTAGAACGATGGCGGTAAGAGTTGATTTGCGATTACCGCTTTTAATGGTGATGGAAGAATCAAATTTGATGAAAAACTTCATTGCTTCGTTGGATGCGCAAATACAGGCTGATTTAAGAAGGAAAGAAAGAGCAGGGAAACCGAAACGGAAATGTCGATTAAGATATGTATGGGTGAAGGAAAAAGATAAAGCGTTACATCATCACTATCACCTTGTTCTGTTGTTTAACAAGGATGTATATAACAGCCTGGGGTCATTCTCTAACCGAAACAACCTATCTCACAAAATTAAAACGGCATGGTGTCGGGCATTAGATACTGATCTTGATGATGGCTGTCGTTTAGTGCACTTTCCTGACAATTGTGTATACCACATCGATGTAAACAGCCTTAGATCTTCTTCTGTTCTTGATGAGCTATTTCGTCGTCTCAGTTACTTTGCCAAAGTACGCACCAAGCAATTTGGTACTGGAAACAGAAACTTTGGTTGCTCAATAAAATAAAAAAAGAGAGGGGATACATCCCCTCTCGACTCGTTATGATTAGTTAGCAGGCACTATGGGCAGTTCTTCACACATACCCATATTAGCCACGTCCACTAAAGTATCTAGAGAGTCACCACACTGCGTTTGGTGAGTGCCGTTAGGGTAAGTGGTACGTACAATCCAGATACCTTTGCTGTTCACGTCTGTGATGATATTTTTCTCAGCTGTACTTACAACTGATGTACGTGTCCAACGAGGGGCTCCGTAAGATTCAGTTGAGTCCAGTGAGTAGTTCCAAGTTGAGAACTGGTCCAGCACTGTTGGGTCTGTGATGTTAGAGTACAAACCATCGTTGATTAGGTCATCGATAACAGCATCATCACCAAAGTCAAAACCCCACATACCAGCTTGTAGTAACACATTACCGTCTTTCAATTCACGAATGACGTTAGCGTAAGGTACGCTAGAAGAGTACACGAGTGGATCAGCACATGCAGTATGGTCGTCAACTAGAACAGAAGCTGATACAGAGAATGTAACGGCGTCGTTGCCGTAGTTTTTTGAGTTCTGTACGTAATCATTAGTTAAACCACAACCGTATTTGCTGATTTCTGGTAGGTAGTCGATTAGGTCATCAGTGTATTTTTGCACTGCGCCTTCTTCGGCTTTGATTTTGTTACGGTAAACGATGAGACGGCCTACAGTTTCTAAGTCAGCAGATACTTCAAATACACGTAGAGAATGTGTGTCGGCATCAAACACGCGTTCTTCACGATACCACTTAGTGAAATTGCCTGCGTCGTCTTTCTGAACGTAGTACTCAACTGTAGCTTTCCAAGCGTTAGGGTTCGCATCGACTAGAGCTGAAGTTTCAGCGTAGCCTTTTGCTAGACCGCTGGTTAGAAGCTGGGCTAGTTGATGCTGCTCGGTGTTACCAGAAGCGATGAAGTCTGCGTATAGCTCGTTAGCAGGAATGTTGTAGCGGTTACCCAACTCGTATTCCTTCTCGGCGACTAGACGTGAAACTTTGTTTTGCGCTTCAGTATTAGCAGCTAACTCTTTGCAGTTGCTTACACCACTTTGTAATAGGTCTGTTTCAACAGCTGACCAAATCACTGTAGTGAATGGAGTAGTAGCAAATACATCTTCGCCTACGTTGTCAGATGAGAATGAGGGTGGAAAGGTTAAGCGATAAGGTTTATTAACTAACCCATAATCGCTATCGTACGCACCAGTAGGTACATCGACGATAATTGGCGAGTACTCTTTACAGATTAAGTCATCTTCTTCAATAGCAAAATCGAAGCGTCCGTTTTGATCAGTGATGTCACGAGGTTCATCCTCATCCATCACACCATTGAAGTTGTAGTCAAGGAATGCTGTCGCACCTTCAACATAACCATCAATCGCCAGTCCGCCAACTTTGGCAGACGTACTTGGATTAGTACTACCTCCGTTACTATCGTTACCACCGCCACATGCGGCGAGTAGTAATAACCCAGATATGCTCAAGGTCGTTTTTATCGTTGTGTGTTTCATGGTGTGAGTTCCTTCTTGGAAAGGGGAATGTTGTTAAGTGAAAAATCGTTGGGGTAGTGATAAGCAAAAGTGGTTAGATACGCAGACAAAACCTCATCGATGAGGACCACGTGAAAGGTTGCTTGATATTGGTATGCAAGGTAAAAATGGCCTTGCTCCACGATAAATCCCAATGGATTGACATACAGACTCTGAGGCTCATTTATGAGTGATAACCTAACTTCACGTTGGTAAAACACGGCAGTACATAAGGTTTCAAAAACCATACTGCTTGTTTCGTTGGAGTAAGTAGTGACTGGCAGCCGAATATCGATCAGTTTGCGCTTAGTACTCAGAGTGCTAAAAGGTGCGAAAGCACTATCCACCATGAGATGGTAAGAACGTGGTAAAAGCGTTTTTAAGTAGGCTTCAGCCCACAAAAACACCATGTGTTCACGAGGACCTAAAGCCAGTTTTGAATTCGCTGTACGGCGATAGCCATAAGGTTTGCTTGTCGCATCTTGTTCAACATCAAAGTAAGTTAATAAGCAATCAAGACAACGCTGAACAGTACGTTTACTTCGGGCGATCCCTTTATCGCTAAGTGCAAGGTGCAGTTCTCGCGCTGTTATTTTTCGTGTTGTGGGGATTAGGGAATAAATCTCGAATATCAATTCGAGATGCTCGGCACTTTGTCGATTTGTGCTAGTAGACATAGGACCACCAAATTTTAAGCACGTTTATCTGGCCCCAAGACATGAATGTTTGGAGAGAACGCGGGAAAAAAGGAGGACTGGTGGCCACACAGTCCTAGTAATGATTACTTCTTAAAGTTCACTACAAGCTTGTCAGCCAGTGGATACTTAGCGATTTCATAGTCGGGGTTTAACGTCGCTATTTTGTGTGTCGCAATAGCTGCGGCAGAAGCTAAGCCAAAGATGACTGCGGGCCCAGAGGCCAGAGCTGCTGCCATAGTGGCAGAGCGTCCTGCGGTATATACACGGCACGACAGCCCTTGCTTTTCTATTAGTCGTTCGACCTTTTTTACCGTTTGGTTGAAATTTTTCACATTCGTTAAAGTGAACGATTCATGGCGCCGAATAAGGTCATTTAGAGACTGTTCGTCAACGTGATGTAATACGTTGCTTTTACTCATTTATTTATCCTCGATCCGCACGTAGAGCACGGTGCTGTAAATTGGTGAAAGAATACGGACGAGTGAGACAGATAATGTCTCACTCAATTTTATTGGTATGGTTTTGTGAATTGACACGCAGATTACTTGTGCCATGAAGTTAAAGGTCATTCCTCACGTCACGAATATCACTGAGATAGTAGCCACGCTGGATGAGCTCAAAGCTTGCCAAGAGGCAGCGTAAGTGCAGGGTGGGGTGATGCTTTGTTTCTTCAAATAAATCGTGGTCACTGAGTTCTGTCATTTCAGCTTTGACCTTTTGAAAGTGGGCACTGAGATGGTGATAGCCTGCGAGGGCGGCTTTCAGTAGGGCCTTTAAGATCTTCTCGCGTAGCGGAGAAAAGGTGGTCATAACGTGTCCTTATGGTTCAGGGCACAGTGATGCGAGCGTACTTCATTTTTCACATCACATCCTTATCTGATGAGAGACAAGCACGTTGCGTTGTCAAAATAGAAAAGGAACAAACAATGAAAAATGAATCATGCGCATTGTATATTGCAGTCACGGCGTCCAGTGTCGATGGTGGAATTGGTTTGGTGGTGTACGACAAAGCTGGTGAGTTAATGGACCAGCAATGTTTACCGATGCAGGGATATACCAGTAATACTGAGCTAGAGCTAATTGCGCTGGTGGAGTGCATGCAATATGCGCGTGATGGCGATGTCATCTATACCAGCAGTGATTTTTGTGTTCGTGGGTTTAACGAATGGATTGATACCTGGAAGCAAAAAGGTTGGCGTAAGTCAGATAAAAAACCAGTGGCAAATCGAGACCTATGGCAACAGGTAGATGCGATAAGAGCCGAAAAATACGTCGAGGTAATCAGAGCAACCCCAAGTACGCATCAAGCGTTGAACGAAGCGTATAACATGGCAAAACAAGCGCTTAGCAAGTTGTAAGTCCAGTTTGCCTGCGCTCGGTCCTTGGATGGTGTTCAGCCCTTGTGCTACAAGGGTTTGTCGCCCTCTCAAAGGCGAGCGTTTGTAATAAAACATGCCGATATAGAGCCTCAAATGGCACACTATATCGGCATTTTATTTTGTCTTTTTATCACGGCCAAACACTGGGTTTTACCTTCAATCTAACGTGCTCAGTGAGCACATCAATCCACGGTGTGAATGCGTTGTTGCTATTGGCAAAGTAACTCAGAGAAGTTCATTGCGGCGCAACAGAAACCTGGTCATACACCTCCATATCGGCGTAAGTAAGAAAGTTACTTTCCCATAACTGATAGAGCTCGATGGCTGAGATATTTCCTTTCATTGGCGCCCACCCACTGTACTGAGCATAAAACGACTGATCTCGAAAGTCGAAGTCGAGACAACGTTCTAGCTCAGGATAAGCACTACCCACGTACGCAAAATCTGTCGCGTATTCAATATTCCATCGCCCATCACTTGATTGAGCAATAGCAATTTCAACAGGATGAAAACCGCCCGCTTCAGCGCTGTAGGAACTATCACGAAAGTTAAATACGAGATAAGTGCTGGTGGCAATATGCTCCCCTTCAGCGAGCTTCTCGATAAGACTTTTACTCAGAAGGGAATGGAGTGATTTTGAAACAGGCAAGCTTGAAGCATTAAACAAAATATCAGACATGGTGATGCCTCCTACAAAGGTAAGATTAGAGTGAACAGAAAAGGATTTAACGGATTTGGCTTAACTGGATATCGCTGAATGCTCGGCGATTTATGTGTCGCTCTAGTGCGGTGCACCAGGTGTTGAAAAGATCTAAAACAGCAGGCTGTGAGAGATCAGCAGTGCCAGCATCGGGCTGATAGCAGCAATGGTTACGTAAGTGAAAGTACAGCTCGACATCAAGGGATTGGGCACTATCGCTTTGATAAGAAAAACTGGCGAGAAACGCGAATGACCAAGGCGCTCGATCATTGTCTCTGCTTAATTGTATTTCGACTGGGTGTAAGCCCACTCTGGATTGATAGTATGTCGGATCTCTAAAGTTGAATACTAGGCGCTTTGCATCATCAGGAACCTTGAAACGCGTCAAAAGGTTATCCATCGTTTCACAAAAACTGATTGGCAGCCGGATACCTCTGTAATCATCAATGATCATAGCAACCCCCTCTCAGCAAATGAGACGCAACTGTCTCCCACAACGAAATGGTCAAGCACTCGAATGTCCACCAGCGAGAGTGCTTCTTTTAAACGCTCAGTGATCCGTTTGTCCGCCTGAGATGGATTAGGATCTCCAGATGGATGGTTGTGAGCAAATATCACCGCGGCAGCATTGGTGTACAGAGCTTCTTTGACGACTTCTCTAGGATAAACGCTTGCGGAATCAACCGTGCCACGAAACAGCTCTTTAAACTCAATCAAGCGGTGCTGATTGTCTAAGAACATGACCGCGAAAACTTCATGTTCATACCCTGCCAATTTGAAGCGTAAGTAATCTGAGGTTGCCGCGGGACTTGAAAACGCATCACCACGAACATAACGATCTTTGAGTATTTCAGCGGCTTCTTCGAGCACGCGGTGTTCATATTCTTTTTGAGGTAACAAACTACCGTAACGGGGAAAATGGGACATATTCAGGCTTCCTGTATCAGTCATGGAATGGATTCACAGAGATGACATATACCTGAAGAATTTTTGATTATACGTACTCTACGCCGATGCCACTTTTTTTTACCGAACCTGCTTATCCCATGAGGACCACAGCCATAGGAGGACGTCCCATGAGATTTCTAAAACTAAAAGAAGTAATGGAAAAAACAGCATTAAGCCGTTCAGCGATTTACCGCAAAATGAATGAAGATCAATTCCCTCAGTCCATCAGCCTCGGGGATAGAGCTGTAGCTTGGGTTGAAAGTGAAGTGGATGAGTGGATGGAGGAGTGTCTAGCTTTAAGGTAACTCAATGCCGCTTTGTTTTTAAGGGAGCCGTCACACTCTATCAGTCTTTTGTCATTCTTCATCGCCTTATGCAATCAGGCTGTATATTATCGTAACTTAGAA
>NZ_AFWF01000174.1 GCF_000222605.1 Vibrio ichthyoenteri ATCC 700023
CAATTTGTGTGTTTAATGCATCTAAGCAGTAAACTAAATAGTGGTCGGTGAAGAGGGATTCGAACCCCCGACCCTCTGGTCCCAAACCAGATGCGCTACCAAGCTGCGCTATTCACCGACAAAGTATTTTTTTACTTGGTTTACGTTATAGAGAATCAATTCTCTGGTCCCGCTGATTCCAAGAGCCGAGATACACTACAAACAACACGATTCACCGACTTTAGTTTCTTCTCGATTTTCATCAAGAAAGGGAGCAAACGCTACCTGAATAATGGGGTGGCTAACGAGGCTTGAACTCGCGACAACCGGAATCACAATCCGGGACTCTACCAACTGAGCTATAGCCACCACTGTTTTTTTACCGATAATACTTCCGAGGCACATGGTGCGCCCGAAAGGATTCGAACCTTCGACCTTTGGCTCCGGAGGCCAACGCTCTATCCAGCTGAGCTACGGGCGCATGCCCTATCGGCGGAGAGGAATAATACGGATATCACACTATTGCGTCTAGTACTTTTTCAACTTTTTTTACCGTTTGACGCCTTTTTCAGCAACATAGACTAATTAAAAACCAATCCTGCGTGTGATGTACCCCCTGTCGCTGGGAAGTTATTGTTTATTGCAACAACTTATCGGGATATAATCACCTAATGTTTACATTGATTTAACAGCCTTGGCAGCTGTTCGTCAATTTACACACTAATAAAAGGTAAGCTTGAACTTACCCTCAGGAATGCACAGTGAGTTTAATGGATATGTCTCGAAAAATCTTAACCACCTTAATCGCTGCCGTCGCCTTTTCTGGCGCCGCCTTTGCAGCAAGTGTGAACCAAGAAGAATACGATGCGATAGCAGAAAGGATCAAACCTGTTGGTAATGTTTATTTAGCGGGCAGTGAACCTGTTGTTGCGGAACCAACCGGTCCTCGTGATGGCGCGAGTGTTTATGGAACCTTCTGTATTGCTTGTCATGCCACAGGCGTCAGCGGCGCACCCAAGATTGGCGATGCCGCAGATTGGGCACCGCGCATTGCTCAAGGCGAAGCGGTATTAAATGATCACGCCATTAATGGCTTCAATGCGATGCCAGCCAAAGGCGCATGTATGGATTGTTCTGATGAAGAAATCATCGCCGCAATCAAACACATGACTGACGGGATCTAAAAGACGCTTGAGGTTATATTCCGCGACAAAAAAAGGCTTGGTCGAAACCAAGCCTTTGTCTTTTGTAAGCCGTCTTTCACTACTTCTTATTAAACATCGACCTTAAATTGGCAATGTGTGCCTGCCCTTTCGCCATACGCTCTTCTTGAGTGACTGGCTTTTTGGTTTGCTCCCATTCAACATCGTCAAATGGCAATTCATCTAAGAAGCGGCTTTGCGTCGGTTTAAGCAACTCACCATATTGGCGACGTTCACGGCACATGGTAAAGGTCAGCTCTTTCTGTGCACGAGTGATCCCCACGTACATCAAGCGACGCTCTTCTTCGACATTATCTTCATCAATACTGGTTTGGTGCGGCAAGATGCCCTCTTCCGAGCCCAATAGATAAACATAAGGGAACTCCAAGCCTTTAGAAGCATGCAATGTCATCAATTGCACCGCGTCACTGTCTTCATCTTCTTCATTACGCTCCATCATGTCACGCAAGGTCAGACGCTGAACCACCTCTTTAAGCGTTTTCTCTTCTTGGTCGTAATTATCACCTTCTAAATCGGCCACAATCCAAGAATAGAGATCCGAGACGTTCTTCATCCGCATCTCGGCCGCTTTCGGACTTGCAGAAGTCTCATACAGCCAATCTTCATAATGGATATCACGCACCAGTGATCGTACCGCTTCAACCGTATCACCACGCTCCGCTTGGTCAGCGATCTTCACCAGCCAAGTCGTAAAGCGCTGTAAGTTCTCTAAACCTCGCCCTGTAAGGTGCTGCTCGAGCCCCATTTCAAAACTGGCCTCAAATAAGCTTTTACCACGCATGTTGGCGTAGCTACCGAGCTTCTCTAAGGTCACAGGGCCAATCTCACGCTTAGGCGTGTTTACAATACGCAGGAACGCGTTGTCATCATCTGGGTTCACTAATACTTTTAGATACGCCATGATGTCTTTGATTTCTGCACGGGCAAAAAATGAAGTTCCACCAGACAACTTGTATGGCACGCGGTTTTGCATTAATGACTTTTCAATCAAGCGTGATTGATGGTTACCACGGTACAGAATCGCATAATCGCGGTAATTAGTGCGGTTAAGAAACTTGTGCGCAATAATTTCACCCGTCACTCGCTCGGCTTCATGGTCTTCATTTTTCGCCAGTAGTACTTTGAGTTTTTCGCCATCGGGTAACTCAGAGAACAACGATTTTTCGTATACGTGTGGGTTGTTGGCAATCAGAATATTGGCACAACGCAGAATGCGGTTGGTTGAACGGTAGTTCTGCTCCAACTTGATCAACTTCAAATTGGGATAATCTTGCCCCAATAACACCAAATTTTGTGGCTTGGCACCACGCCACGAATAAATCGATTGGTCATCATCGCCAACCACGGTTAGTCGTTCACGCTGCCCCACCAACAAACGCACCAGCTCGTACTGACTGGTGTTGGTATCTTGATATTCATCCACCAGCAGGTAACGAATTCGGTTCTGCCAGCGCGTACGCGCCTCTTCATTCGTTCGCAGTAACAATACCGGCAATGCGATCAAATCATCAAAATCGAGCGCGTTGTAAGCTCTCATCTGTTTTTGATACATCTCAAAACAAAATGCAAACAACTGCTGTTGCTCACCTTGAGCATAAGCTTTGGCCTGCTCTGGTGTGAGCATGTCATTTTTCCAGTTGGATATTGCGCTCAGCAACTGACGCAATAAATCTTTGTCGCCATCCAATTGGGTTTCGGTCAGCTCTTTAAGCAGCGACAGCTGATCTTGGTCATCGAATAATGAGAAGCCCGCTTTTAAGCCAAGATGCTTATGCTCTCGCTTAATAATATTCAGCCCCAAGGTATGAAAGGTCGAGACCATTAACCCTTTTGACTCTTGTTTACCCAGCGTTTGACCCACTCGCTCTTTCATTTCGCGAGCCGCTTTATTGGTAAAAGTAACCGCAGCAATGTTGCGCGCCTTGTAGCCACATTGCTGAACCAAATAAGCGATTTTATTGGTGATAACGCGAGTTTTGCCTGAGCCTGCGCCTGCCAATACAAGACATGGGCCTGACACATACTTTACCGCTTGGTCTTGTCCGGGGTTCAGCTTCATGAAGGTCTCATTTCGAAAAAATATTGCCGCTTATAATAATAGTGCAACCTGCTTATTACCATGATTAATGGTAGGCCAAAAAAATTCATCCCAAACAAAGAAAAATCATTGGATTGACAAGATTTTTACAGATTAAGGGCCATACTATATTGCAAACACTGGTCGATTTTGGCCTAATAATGAATGAACGTTCATTCATTAGTGATAGGAAAAAATGTCAAGAAAGATCTCTTTAGATAAACATGCTCAAATTCTGGCGGCGGCTGAAAAGCTGATTGCAGACTCTGGCTTTCATGGCTTGTCGATGCAAAAAGTAGCCACGGAAGCTGGCGTTGCTGCAGGGACAATTTATCGATATTTTTCTGACAAAGAACAATTACTTAATGAAGTTCGACTTCATGTAGCCAAACGTATAGCCACAGCCGTTCAAAGCGGCGTAACGGACGACATGCCATTAAAAACGGCCTTCCATACTATGTGGCTAAACATTTGGAACCTGGCATCCTGTGAGATGGATGCACTAAGTAGCCGAGTCCAATATGAATCTCTTCCCGCAAGCAATGATCAGACGGTTAGGGAACTTGAGCGCAAAATGTTTGACCAAGTAGAGCGCTTGTTTATTGAAGGCAAGAAACAAAAAATCTTCAAGCAACTGGATAATCAGGTGCTGTTTGTTTTGAGCTTTGAATCAAGTGTCACCCTTGCAAGAAAGCATGCGCTGGGATTCTATAAACTGAAAGATGACGAGTTAGATGCCGTTATCGAAGCCAGTTGGGATGCAATAATTACTCATTAACTTGGAGTTCCAATTAGAATGAAAAAGTGGACTTTCTTCATGTTACTTATTGCGATACTACTGTTTGGTAGTGTGATAGGTTTCAACCTGTTCAAACAACATAAAATCGCCGAATATATGGCGAACCGACCCGAAGCGGAATTTCCGGTTACTGCCATCACAGTGAAATCGGTAGATTGGGTACCAGTGATCGAGGCGATCGGCTTCATCGAACCCAATCAGGGCGTTACCCTCGCCAATGAAACCAGCGGTATTATCGATAAAATCAGCTTTGACTCAGGCACAAAAGTCGAGCAAGACCAACTCTTGGTTGAGCTAGATTCTGCAGTCGAGCAAGCCAATCTAAAAAGTGCTCAAGCCAAAGTTCCAGCGGCAAAAGCCAAATACAAGCGTTACCAGGGCCTGTTTAAAAAAGGCTCCATCTCTAAAGAAGCACTGGATGAAGCAGGTGCAAATTACTTCTCCCTTGTTGCTGATGTCGAAAGTTTAAAAGCCTCTATTGATCGTCGTGAAATCCGCGCTCCCTTCGCTGGCGAGGTGGGTATTCGTAACGTCTATCTTGGTCAGTATCTGCAAACCGGCAGTGACATTGTGCGTCTAGAAGACACCAGTGTAATGCGTCTGCGCTTTACCGTGCCGCAAACCGATATCTCCCGCATTAACCTCGGTCAAACGGTTGAAATCTTTGTTGATGCTTATCCAGAACGTCCATTTGCAGGCTCTATCACCGCGATTGAACCTGCGGTTGCCGTACAAAGTGGCTTGATTCAAGTCCAAGCAGATATTCCAAACAGCGACAGTAAATTGCGCAGCGGTATGTTTGCTCGTGCCAAAATCATTTTGCCTGACGTCCCGGATCAGGTGACTCTACCTCAAACAGCCATTACCTATACGCTTTACGGCGACAACATCTATCTGATTAAAGAAGAAGATGGGGTTCAACGCGTGACGCAGCAAGTGGTAAAAGTCGGTGAACGTTCAGGTGACATCGCCCATATCCTCGAAGGGGTTAAGCCTGGAGATATGATCGTGACGTCAGGCCAAGTCCGCCTGAGTAATCATGCCAAAGTGCGAGTTGTCGAAGACACGGCGCTAACGCCACCTAAAGAAACACCAATGCTGTAACGGAGGCTTCATGCGCTTTACTGATGTTTTTATTAAACGTCCAGTTTTAGCGGTATCGATCAGCTTCTTGATTGCGTTGCTTGGTTTACAAGCAATCTTCAAGATGCAGGTGCGCGAATACCCTGAAATGACAAACACCATCGTCACCGTAACTACCGGTTACTACGGTGCCAGTGCTGACTTAATCCAAGGCTTTATTACTCAGCCCTTGGAGCAAGCCGTCGCTCAGGCCGACAACATTGACTACATGACCTCATCTTCTGTATTGGGCCAATCGACGATCACCGTCAATATGAAGCTCAATACCGATCCCAATGCGGCCTTGTCGGATATCTTAGCGAAAACCAACTCGGTTCGTTCCCAGCTACCAAAAGAAGCTGAGGACCCGACCGTAACCATGTCGACCGGTTCGACAACTGCGGTTCTGTATATTGGCTTTACCAGTGATGAGCTCTCATCCAGCCAAATTACCGATTACCTAGAACGCGTGATTAACCCGCAACTGTTCACGGTCAATGGCGTATCCAAAGTCGATATGTATGGTGGGATGAAATACGCACTGCGTGTTTGGCTAGATCCATACAAGATGGGCGCACTGGATTTAACGGCAACCGATGTGATGAGCGTATTAAGCGCCAACAACTATCAATCTGCGACTGGCCAAGCGGTCGGTGAGTTTGTGTTGTATAACGGCAGCGCTGACACTCAAGTGTCTAACGTGGATGAACTGAAAGCTCTGGTGGTTAAAACTGGCCAAGGCAACGTGATCCGTTTAGGCGACATTGCTAAGGTTACACTAGAAAAAAGCCACGATGTTTACCGAGCCAGTGCCAACGGCAAAGAGGCCGTGGTAGCTGCTATCAATGCCGCACCAAGTGCCAACCCAATCAACATTGCCGCTGATGTCCTTGCCCTGTTACCTCAACTGGAGCGTAACCTACCAAGCAACATCAAGATGAATGTGATGTACGACTCTACCGTCGCAATCAACGAATCGATTCAAGAGGTTATCAAAACCATTCTTGAAGCGGCGCTGATTGTATTAGTGGTTATCACCATCTTCCTCGGCTCCTTCCGTGCGGTTGTTATCCCTATCGTCACCATTCCATTGTCTTTGATTGGTGTTGCAATGGTAATGCAAGCCATGGGCTTTTCATGGAACTTGATGACACTACTGGCAATGGTATTGGCCATCGGTCTGGTGGTGGATGATGCCATCGTGGTATTGGAAAACGTTGACCGTCATATCAAAGAAGGTGAATCGCCATTTCGCGCAGCCATCATCGGTACTCGTGAAATTGCCGTCCCGGTTATTGCAATGACATTAACCCTTGGTGCCGTTTACGCCCCAATCGCGTTGATGGGAGGGATTACCGGTGCGTTGTTCAAGGAGTTTGCTCTAACACTTGCTGGCGCCGTATTCGTTTCAGGTATCATCGCATTGACGTTGTCGCCAATGATGTGTTCAAAAATGCTCAAAGCGACGGACACACCAAGTAAGTTCGAGCAAACAGTACACCGCTTCCTCGATAAGATGACGAACCGCTATGAGAATATGCTTAGCGCAGTGATGAAGCACCGTCCGGTAGTCATTGGTTTTGCCTTTATCGTATTCGCGGTATTGCCGGTCCTATTTAGCTTTATTCCTAGCGAACTGGCCCCTGCCGAAGATAAAGGGGTTGTGGTTCTTATGGGGACAGGACCTGCCAACGCGAACTTGGATTACTTGCAAAACACCATGAACGACGTGAATAAGATTCTGTCGGACCAACCTGAAGTGGAATACGCACAGGTCTTTACCGGGGTACCAAACTCAAACCAAGCCTTTGGTTTGGCAACCTTGAAACCATGGAGTCAGCGCGAAGCAAGCCAAGCTGAGATTACCAAGCGTGTCGGCGACTTAGTTTCTAGCGTTCCGGGAATGGCGGTCACCGCATTCCAGATGCCAGAACTACCGGGTGCAGGTTCAGGCTTACCAATTCAGTTTGTTATTACAACGCCAAACAGTTTTGAAAGTTTGTTTACCATCACCAGCGATGTTCTTACTCAAGTCATGAAGAGCCCGCTGTTCGTCTATTCCGATCTCGATTTGAACTATGGCTCTGCCACAATGAAAATCAGCATCGATAAAGACAAAGCCGGCGCTTATGGCGTAACGATGCAAGACATCGGTATCACCTTAAGTACCATGATGGCTGACGGTTACGTAAACCGTATCGACCTCAATGGCCGCTCTTACGAAGTGATCCCTCAAGTTGAGCGTAAATGGCGCTTAAATCCTGAGTCTATGGATAACTACTATGTAAGAACAGCCGATGGAAATTCAGTGCCACTAGGCAGCTTAATTACCATTGATGTGGTAGCCGCGCCGCGTGCCCTACCTCACTTCAACCAGTTAAATTCTGCATCAGTCGGAGCAGTACCCGCACCGGGCGTTGCAATGGGTGATGCTATCAAATGGTTTGAGGATGTGGCACAAAGCAGCCTACCGGCGGGTTACAACCATGATTATATGGGTGAAGCTCGTCAGTACGTAACCGAAGGTAGCGCGTTATATGCCACCTTTGGTCTGGCTCTAGCGATCATCTTCTTGGTGCTGGCGATTCAGTTTGAATCGATCCGTGACCCAATCGTTATCATGGTCTCTGTACCGCTTGCGATTTGTGGGGCGCTGATTGCGCTAGCGTGGGGCACGGCGACGATGAATATCTACTCGCAAGTTGGCTTAATCACCTTGGTGGGTTTGATTACCAAACACGGTATCTTGATTTGTGAAGTGGCTAAAGAAGAGCAACTACACAATAAGCTATCGCGTATCGATGCAGTAAAAGAGGCCGCTAAGGTACGTCTTCGTCCAATCTTGATGACGACAGCGGCTATGATTGCCGGCCTTGTACCCTTGCTGTATGCCTCTGGTGCCGGTGCTGAACAGCGCTTTAGTATTGGTATTGTTATTGTCGCTGGCCTTGCGATTGGTACCTTGTTTACCTTGTTCGTACTGCCAGTCATTTATAGCTACCTTGCAGAACAACACAAACCACTACCGGTCTTTGTTGAAGATAAAGATTTGGAAAAGCTGGCTCGTGTTGATGAAGCCAAAGCGGCTTGTCGTGAAGTGGGTAATCGCAGTTAGATAACCCTCTTACGTTGTAAATAGGCCACATTCGTGGCCTTTTTTGTGCGTTAAATTTGCGAAAAGTGATTCGACCACGAGTAAAGACTCGCTTTTTTACCATCAAAATGGCGACTTTCGCGTATCAATTACATAAAATGAAACCAACGATACAGGAGTATTATCCCCATGTTTGATCCAAAAAAGTTAGAGCAAATCGCGAAACAAATTCATGATTCAATGCCTCAGCCAGTGAAAGACCTTGGCTCAGACGTTGACCAAAAAGTTCGCCAAGTTATCCAAGGTCAGCTAAACAAGCTTGACGTCGTCAGCCGCGAAGAGTTTGACGTACAAACTCAAGTGCTACTGCGCACTCGCCAAAAACTGACTGAAATGGAAAAGAAACTGTCTGATCTCGAAGCGAAATTCGCAGACAAGTAGCGAG
>NZ_AFWF01000173.1 GCF_000222605.1 Vibrio ichthyoenteri ATCC 700023
TAGAGGCATCAATGAGAACAGAGAAAAAGATAAACGGCGGGTAAGTGCTAACGATAACGGCTTAGATAAACTCGTGGCCGATTAAGTAATATAAATAATGAAATGGTTAAATCACAGATGTAAAAAAGCCCTAGTCTTTCGACTAGGGCTTCGTATAGTGGTCGGTGAAGAGGGATTCGAACCCCCGACCCTCTGGTCCCAAACCAGATGCGCTACCAAGCTGCGCTATTCACCGACAAGGTTTTATTCTTAATTTTCATTAAGAAAGGGAGCAAAGCTACCTAAATAATGGGGTGGCTAACGAGGCTTGAACTCGCGACAACCGGAATCACAATCCGGGACTCTACCAACTGAGCTATAGCCACCACA
>NZ_AFWF01000172.1 GCF_000222605.1 Vibrio ichthyoenteri ATCC 700023
CTTTATTCGGTAGATAGCGGAAGGCAGATATAAGCAGAGTTGCTGGTGGAGTTGTGTCATCTGTTGGTTGGATAGAGCAATTGATTGGGCGAGTTGACGCAAAAACTGCATAGCGCACATTTTTACTCGCAACTGATTCTCATGAAAATTGTCTTCCGCACAGCCACTAAAAAAGTATTCGGCTAAGTGTAAATGCTCAAACTCTAGCTTTTCGTTGATCAGTAAACTGAGTTGGTTGTAGACCAATTTGAATTTGGTCGTTCGTCTCAAGTAGTCGGCGTTGTTCTTTTGTAAAATGAGAAACTGCTGGTTGATACGGTAAAGAGAGACACTTAAATAGATGAACATCATTTTAATAAAATGGGCAGCGAACTTTCCCCCAATCGCATGGGAAATGTTGGTGATGATCACATAGGTTTCTTTTAACGGCAGTGTGGCGAGCAGTTGAGCAATCAGCGTTTGTGTATGATGCTGGAGTGGGGTCGTCGCAGTGCAAAACTCAATATCCGGATGAATTTTCTCGATCTGTTTATTGATGCGCTCTAGCATGAGATGACGCAATTTTTTTTCGCTTCCCGCTACTACAAAACCACCATCAGTAGAGTGAAGAGACACGCCACTAAGTTGTAGCCGCGCAGAGAGTTCACTCAAATCTTTTTTTAGTGTTGGCCGAGAAATGCCGAGCTGTTTTTCGATCTTTTGGTATTTGTATTGGTTTGAGAACAAGTAGTTGTCGAGTAGGTAATCTTGCCGCTCACTCGACATTGGTCGGTAGTGAGTCAAGGGAATATCTTTTATTTTCTGCGCCCACTGTTCGGGGCTAATTTCAAATGTCGCAATGCCTTTCTGCACGCTGATCGCTTGCTCAATGTAGTAGTTGATATTGGCGATGTAGTTGTGGATATGGCGGCGACTCACCGCCATTTCTTCTGCCAGAACTGTGATAGCGCAAGCTTTTTGTAACAAGCGGCCAATCAACTTTACTTCATTAGAATTTATACTCACGCGATCTCTAGGCTCTGCTGCATATAGAAAATATGGGTTAAATCACACAATGCAGCGGGATTATGCTGTTTTGTTATGACCACTTAGTGATGGATGTGATTATAAGCCTAATTTCGGTATAAACCATTCAATAATATGAAAATTCCCTTCCACTTTTACAGAAGCACATTTCGATTTTGTTTCCGCAGGTTCTTTCGTACTGTACCCATGAAAACCACAAAGGTTTCCCTACAAAATATAATAATGTGTATCTAAATGGAGTGGCTATTATGAGTCATAAAACAAAGCTTTGGGGCTTTATCCAAGGTTTAGGAAAGACGTTTGTGCTTCCTATCGCATTGCTCGGTATTTCGGGTATTCTGTTAGGATTAGGCAGCTCTTTAACGGGCGCTCAGCTACAAAAGTTATGGCCTTTCCTTTCTTACGAGCCGATCAACATTTTCTTCCAATACGTGACGATGGTTGGCGTATTCACTTTTAAAAACATGCCGGTTCTTTTTGCGATTGCCATTCCTTTGGGGCTAGCAAAAGAAGAAAAAGGCGTCGCCGCATTCTCGGGCTTTGTGGGTTACCTTATCATGACGATGGGGACTAACTTTGCACTGAAACATACAGGTATGTTGGTTGGCCCGGATGAAATGCGTGATGCAGGCCAAACCATGATTCTTGGCGTACAAACTATCGGTACGGGTGTATTAGGTGGTATTTTCTCTGGTGTGATTGTGTCTCGTTTGCATGAGCGTTACAAAGATACCAAACTACCGGATGCCTTCGCATTCTTCGGTGGCCCACACGCAGTGCCAATCGTATCGCTGATTGTTCTTTCTGTTTTCGGTATGTTGATCCCTTACATCTGGCCTCTATTTGACTCTTTGATCAAAGGGTTGGGGTACATAATTCAGCAATCAGACGTTTTTGGCCCGATGATCTTTGGTGCGAGTGAGCGTCTACTGATTCCTCTTGGTTTACACCATATCTTGACGGCGATGATCCGTTTTACTCCTGTAGGTGGTGAAGCGATTATTGATGGTCAGCAAGTGATTGGCGCATTGAACATTTTCTACACCAACCTAGCGGCTGGCCATGAAACTCCAATGGAAACCACAGCGTTGCTCTCTCAAGGTCGTATGTTGAGCTTCTTCTTTGGCTTACCTGCTGCGGCCTTTGCTATGTACCGCACCGCTAAACTGAAAAACCGTCCTTTGATCAAAGGTCTACTGATTTCTGGTGCCGTGACCGCGATTGTGAGTGGTATTACCGAACCGATTGAATTCATCTTCCTGTTTATCTCACCGATGTTGTACCTATTCCACGCCTTTATGACGGGCTTGGGTTACCTAACGTTATCGATCTTCAATGTAAACATTGGTCCTGCGGGTGATGTGATTGGTTTCTTTGTCTTCGGTGTGTTGCAAGGCTTTAAAACCAACTGGTTCTTCGTTCCACTATTGGGCGCAGTTTGGTTTGCGGCTTACTATTTCGTCTTCACTTACGTCATTATCAAGAAAGATCTTAAGACACCAGGCCGTGAAGATGACACTGACTCAGTGGTCAGTAAGTTAGGCGCAGATGGTTTAGCGGCTCATATGCTTGAAGCGCTAGGTGGTAAAGAGAACATTGTCACTATCGATAACTGTGCGACTCGTTTACGTTTGGTATTGCATTCAACTGAAATTGTGAATGATAAACAGCTAAAGAGTGCGGGTGCGATTGGGGTTGTACACCTTGATGCGACAAACTTGCAGGTTGTTATTGGCCCTCAAGTACACACGATGCGCAAGAAAATAGAGTTGGCAATGGCATGAAAATAGATTTCGACGGCGTAATCGACAGAACCAATACCTATTGTACTCAATGGGATTATGTAGAAGACCGTTTTGGTAAGCCGGGGTTATTGCCTTTTACCATTTCTGATATGGACTTTGCCTCACCAGTCGAAATTCAGGAGACATTAAAGGCGCGTATTGAACACCCGGTTTACGGATATAGCCGTTGGAATCATGATGATTATAAACAAGCTATCTGCCACTGGTATGAAAGCCGTTTTTATAGCCCGATTTCACCGGAGTGGATTGCGTATAGCCCGAGTGTTATCTACTCAATCGCGACTCTGATTTCGCTAACCAGTGAGCCGGGAGAGGGTGTATTGCTGTTCACTCCGGCTTACGATGGTTTCTTTGGCTGTATTGAACATTCTGGTCGCCAGATGGTGACCAGTGAGTTGATTAACGATAACGGTTACTTTGAAATCGATAAGCAAGATTTTGAGGCGAAAATTGCTCATTGCCGCACCCTGTTGTTATGCAATCCGCACAACCCCGTAGGGCGAGTGTGGCAAAAGGAAGAGTTGGCGTATTTACTCGACGTTTGCCAGCGACATGATGTGTTTGTTATTTCAGATGATATTCACATGGATATCTGCTTTGGCGTACCTTACTACCCAGTGACATCGTTGACTACCCATAAGGTAGCGATTTGTACTTCGGCATCCAAGGCGTTCAATACACCAGCGCTTGGTGGTTCTTATGTTCTCATTCCGGAAGCGGATTTGCATGCGCGTTTTATGCAAGTGTTGAAGTTACAACAAGGTTTGTCGTCACCGCCAATTTTTGGGGTGCTGGCGACGATCACCGCATACCAGCAATGTGGCTATTGGATTGATGAACTTAAAACGTATCTTCAAGATAACTTACATTTTGTTCAGTTGTACTTACATCGGGAGTTGCCAGAGCTTACGATGCAGTTCCCGGAAGGACTGTATTTTGCTTGGATTGACTATTCGGCCATGAATGTAAGCGCACAACAATTGAAAGCTGCAATGGTCAATGCTGGTGTGGCGATAATGACTGGTGATGTTTATGGCGATGGAGGCAAGCACTATTTAAGGCTCAATGTTGCTTGTCCCCGAGAAAAACTCACTGAAGGTCTAGTGCGCTTACAGCAGTCAGTCACTGTATTAAGGAGTCAAAATGGATAAAGTGATAGAGCACTTTATAGCAATGGCGGGTATTAGTTCGCCTTCTTATAAAGAAGCGCAAGTAAGTGCTTATATTCAAGCGCAGCTAGCAAAATATGGGATTGAATTCTATCAAGACAACGCGCACCTAGAGTATCAAGTTGAAGGTGCTCAGTGTGGTAATTTGATTGCGCTGCTACCCGGTACGCTTGCAGGAACGATTGCCCTTTCTGCCCATATGGATACGGTGACGCCATGTGAAAAGATAACGATTGTTGAAGAGGGTGATTGGATAAAAACCGATGGCAAAAGTGTACTCGGTGGCGATGATAAAGCAGGGATTGCTGTTATTTTGGACGCGCTTATTACATTGGCGTCGAATACATCCCCGCACCCATCTATAGTGGCTATTTTTACGATTGCAGAGGAAGTTGGACTCAAAGGGGCTAAAGCGCTCGATTTTAGCCGCTTACCATCCATCGATTTAGCGTATGTGATTGATGCTGGTGGCGAGATTGGTACCGCATATATTTCAGCGCCTTATTCAGCCAAAGGTGTGGTTACAATAAAGGGGCGGTCTGGTCATGCGAGTGAGCCTGAAACCGGTTGTAACGCGATGGTGGCAGGAGCGAAGCTGATTACTCAACTGCCGATTGGGCGTGTAGATGAGGAGACGACTAGTAATATCGGTATCATTCATGGTGGCAACGCGACCAATATTATTATGGAAAGTGTCGATATTACCTTTGAAGTTCGCTCTACTGTACAAAATAAGGTGCAAGCTTTCGTTGATGAGGTAACGCATCAATTAGAAATGCTTCAAGATATAATGCCAATCAGTTACGAAAATCGTATAGCACAAGGTACGCCCGGTTTTCGTTTAGATACGAGCTCGGATTTAGTCAGTACATTTACATCATCTTGCATTCAACAAGGCTTAGAAGTGCAATTGAATGATGGTATGGGCGGTTCCGATGCGAATATCTTTAATAGGAGCGGCATTCCATGTATGGACATTAGTGTCGGTATGACGCAAATACATAGCGTCAATGAGTGCATTAAAAAATCAGACATTATTGCGTGTCGTGATTTAATTATAACGGTACTGTCGCGGCCGCTAGCCCCTCAGAAATAGATGTTCATTGCTTACACTAACAAAAAGCCAGTCCCTCGGAGACTGGCTTTTTTTGATCACGATACATCCCGAGTAGCAATAATATTGAGTATATTAATAGGGTAACGATTGATTCAAATTATGTTGAGCGAGCCCTAAAAGGAGACAGTAACTGTTTACCAAATACGTTAATTAGCGCGCCAGTAACAATTAGTCCACCTCCTAAGTAACTCCAAACTGAAGGGACTTCATTGAATACCCATACCCCAAGTAACGCAGAAAAAATGATTTGAACGTATGAGTAGGCCGACGCTTTGCCCGCGGCTTGAGTTTGCATTGCTTTCGTCAAACCGTATTGGCCAATTTGGGTAAATATACCAACGAGCACCAACATCATGGTTAAGAAAATGCTCGGCAGAACAAAGTCACTCCACATCAAAACCGTTGAAATAGGTAGAGCGACCAGTGGGAAATAGAAAATGATCACCGAGCTGTCTTCGGTCTGGCTGAGTTTTCTTACTATCACGTAAGCGATTGAACTACCAAACGCCCCACACAGAGCCACCATTACGCTAAATATTGGTAATTCATTGACGATGGCGCTATTCATGTTGGGTTGAACCATCACCAATAATCCCGCAAGACAGAAGAGGATGCAGATGATGGTGGATTTTTGGATGTGTTCTTTGAGGAAAAGAACCCCAAGCAAAGCGGCAAACACTGGGTGGACATATTGCAAAACTGTTGCTTCGGCGAGTGGCAAGGTTGTGACTGCATAATAAACACACATTAGAGCCATTGTGCCTACCGCTCCCCGTAAAAGAAGTAACGGTTTATTGTGGCCCCATATTGAGATTTTTTTTCGTTTTACATCTAAATAACTGATGAGCAGTGAGACTAAAGCTCTCGCAGCCACGATCTCAAACACAGGGATGCCGTAGTTACTGACATATTTCACACACGCAGACATCAGCGCAAAACCAAACGCAGAAAGAATCATAAACCTAACCCCTACGGGGATAAGTGACAAAGTGAAAGCGGCCATAGCGTGTCTACCAAAGGAAGGGGAAAAGAATCATATCTTATTTTAAATTGAGATTCTTGTTCGCTGAGTTCAATTAGTTACTTGCCGCTTAGGTATCTGTGACGATGAAAAACTATTCACAAGTGAGTCAGCGATTGACTCACTTGTGCGAAGCGGTATTACTGAAGCTTAAAGCGATCAACAACAGCTCCTAGCTGTGTATTCGTATCCGTTAGTTGGAAGGTGCTATTGACCGTTTGTTGGCCATTATGATTAATATGGTTAACCATTTCCTGAATACTGGTCATATTGCGGTTTATCTCTTCTGCCACGACACTTTGCTGCTCGGCCGATGCCGCAATTTGTGTGGTTAAATCATTAATTTCGACAATTGAGTCTGTCATTGCGTCGAGAGAGTTCATTACTCGGGCTGTCGTTTCGGACGTTTGTTGGCAGCTAGACTGTGTAGTTTTCATCGCATTGACAACAGTGTTATTGCCGTTCCGTAATTTGGTAAGCATTTCATTGACTTGAGAGGTGCTCTGTTGAGTACGGGCCGCGAGTGCACGAACTTCATCTGCAACAACAGCAAATCCTCGTCCTTGTTCTCCTGCGCGAGCTGCCTCAATCGCAGCGTTGAGCGCTAACAAGTTTGTTTGTTCGGCGATGTCACCGATCACCCCAAGCACTGAACCAATCTGATCGGTATCCTTACTCATTGCAGTAATGGATTGCGACATGGTAGCGACTTCTTCAACCAGTGCCGAAACACTTTGAACGGCTTCTTGAACCACTGCTTTCGAGTGGTTGGCTTCATCGTTTGTTTTGTGGGTCAGTTTTGCTGCGTTGGCAGCACTTTGAGCGACGGAGTCGGCAGTCGAACTCATTTCCGTGATAGCGGTGACTACTTGTTCTGTTTCTTTTGTATGCGCTGTCAATAAGGTTTGATTTGAGTCTGCGTTTTGCGCAACGACATTAATCTCTTGTTTGATCTGCTGACTTGATTTCGCGACATCAAGCATCATCGCTTGTAGCTTCTCTATAAAGAGGTTAATCCCTGTTGCAATTTTGCCTAAATCATCTTGGGTATGGATTTCTAAACGACGTGTAAGATCGCCATTGCCTTGTGATAGGTCGGTGACGATATTACGTAGTGAGACAATAGGTTTAAAGGCAATATTAACCGCCACAATACTTAACGAGATGATAAGCAGCCCGGATATGACTAAAGTCAGGGTTATCGCGTTATTGAGTTGCGCGGTATTTTCCAAAATGTAGGCGTTATCAATATAACCCGTTAGGCTCCATTGGCTACCGCGAACATCAAACGTGCTTGGCAGTGGAATTAGGTCACCGTCAGTTTTGTTTGAGAATAAGATGTTGTTGCTTGGATCGACCAGTTCCATATAGCTGCCATCAACAGCAGAGGAGGCCAGTAATTCTTGAGTATCACTAAGATCAATATAGAAAATGTTTCCGTCAACGGTACCGTTTGGAACCACGATAGTAAGTAGAGGTTTGCCTTGATCATAGACGATATCGCTTACGGTCATTTTACCATTAGCGGCTGAAATGAGATCGATAAATGCTTGTGCTTCTGCAGGATCATCAATACTTCCTTCAGGATTAAACACTAAGAA
>NZ_AFWF01000171.1 GCF_000222605.1 Vibrio ichthyoenteri ATCC 700023
AAAAAGATAGAAATAAACAAAATATATGTAGACAATTTAAAGTTAAATCATAAAGACGATTGTGGTAAAGTTAAATCAAGATTTGGTGAAACTTTTTGGGCGGAAAATAGTTGTGATGGACCAATTGGTTTCTTTATGAATAAACGCCCGTCGGGAGAGTTTATTGATGCTGATGGTAAGGTTTATGATAAGCAATATAAAACAATTTGGGGACATAGTTGGGTGTACTTAAATCTTGAGACTACAGATGGTTTTTTTGACCGACTACCAATTCATAAATTATCTTTGCCTTTCCCGGAGGTGGCTATTAACTAAGGAAGTATCCCAAATGGATTTATTCCAAACAATGACCCGTACCAGCAGTTTTGGGTCATTGTGCCAATCGGTTGATTCAAAATAGAATTTTCGTTCAATGAATGTCTCGATCACCTTATCATGCTTTTGTTCAGATTTCGAAAAACCGATAGTTCTACGCATTTAGAATCTATCCCAAAAGGGATTTGTTCCAAACAATGAGGCCGCAAGCAAAATGCAACATGGCCTCGTAGTTTTCTATTTTCTTCTCCCAACGAACAAGCAATCTACGATAACGGTTT
>NZ_AFWF01000170.1 GCF_000222605.1 Vibrio ichthyoenteri ATCC 700023
TTCTAAGTTGGCCATTAATAACAAGCAGGGACTGTTATGACAAAAGATGTTTTTATTTGACTCTGATCTTCATAAACGGCGTGGCTTTCAAGTTGACATCGTGATCTTCAAGCATTCACGGTTAACAATCTGCACTATAATTATCGTGACTTGCCACTATTCGGCTAGGCCAGTTTTTGGTGTGGATAGATAAGGAGACACGATGTTAGGTGAAAGTCATTCTCTTCTTGCGGATTTTCCTGAGATGGAAGATGCAATTACAACTCTAATGAAAAATGACGAGTCTTTTGCTCAAGCAATGAAAGATTACAACGCGCTAGTAAAAAAATTCGGGTGTTAGAGCTTAATGGCTCGCCAATTGATGATGATGCAATGATTCAGCTCAAGCACCAGCGTGCAGAGCAAAAAGATACCCTGTATCAACGAGTCACTCGACTCTAAATACTCGACTTGGCGTTGAAAGTTAAAAATCCGATATCGTGCTGCGATATCGGATTTTAATTGGTCAAAATACGCACCAATATTGTAATGTGCGATCGAATTAATTCATTAAAATTTGTTTCATCTCAGCGATGATTTCGGGAGAGTTCACCGGTTGAATGTCCAGTATCAAGAGTGCAAAGTTGTCAGCAAGGATTTCTTCCGGATGAATGATGTAGTTGGTGTTGTATCCTACTTGTTCTAAAAATCCCTTAAGTTCAGAACGGTCAACAATGGTTGGGTGATCATCGTCATAGGTCCAGTTGCCATCTTCATCTGCGACGATTAAAAACTTAAACAGTAAATAATCAAAGAACTCTCCTCCTTTGTCTAAATCATACTTGTCACTAATAGAGTAGAGAATAGGCATAGCCCACACGTGTTGTTGATTATATTCGACGAAAATGGCGTAGTCATTGAGCGGTGCGTCAGGATTGGTGATTTTGCGATCTTCCAAATCATCGGGAAACTCAATTTCACCAACATAATCGAATCCAATTGAGCGATACAATTCATCTTTTTTAACTTGGTTATGGCGGGTATAAATGTGGAAGATTTCATGCGCCATAATACGTTTAAGCTCTTGCCCTAAAACCAGTTTATCGCGTTGCAGAATTATCGCTTCGCCGCGAGTATAGGCTGCAGTGCCTTCCTCTGCTCCTGTGGTTAGGATCATTTTGATGCTTGCTGGTAGATCGATTGGGTATTTATCGAGTTCTTGTTTTAGCTCCGTATAAGCTTGGTTGACGTAAGCACGATCTTGCTCCGTCCAATCGAGCGTGTTGTGGCGAATAAATCGTTTGAATTCGGGTTTAATAACATGGTCGACTGTTTTCATGCGAGATTCCATGTCGAACTGACTTAATCTCTGCATAAAATCGTCGTTACGGCTCAATTGTGCCGCAGCACGATGTGAGTCGAGAAAAGTGAGGGTGGTTTGCGCGAAAGAAGAAAAACTAGAGCAGACCAAGGCGGTAACGATTAACGTTTTCAGGGCCATACAAATCTCCATTTAATGATTAAGACCTATAGCCATTGTGTAAGTCTAATCGTTACTTCTCACATGGATTAATCAAGTAACAAAAGAATTTGCGAGGGGTATTGTGCCCGTGATTAATTGCATTCAAAAATTGTCATCAAATGATGTTGATAATTGGGGTTAAATCATGCTTTAGTTGTTGATATTGTTAAAAACAAAGGCGCTCATAACGAGCGCCTTAGTAATGGGTTTATCAGTGTGGTTCACTTTATCCCAATTCTTTGTCTTTACTTTTTGATAAGATCCAAACACAAATAGCCGCGACAACAGCAAAACCAGATAAGATAATAACGGGCATAGCGCTGTAGCCGAGAATATGCCAAATGACGGATTCAAAAGTACTCATATGGGCTCCTTATTGCCAGCCTTCAACGCCATGCATGTCAGGTAGTTTATGTGCAATGCCTTTATGACAATCAACACAGGTTTTATCGCCATTTGCCAATGCGGTTGAGTGCTGTTTTGCGCTGCGATCACCTTGCTCGGAAAAATCCATATACTCGAATTCATGACAGTTCCGACATTCCAACGAGTCGTTGCCTTTCAGCCGCTTCCATTCTCGCTCTGCTAGGTGAGCACGACGTTCCTCGAACTTTTCAGGGGTGTCGATGGTCTTTAGCACGTAATGGGCAAAGAGCTCTTTCGACGCTTGAACTTTACGGACAATTTTATCTGTCCACTCATGTGGTACATGGCAATCGGAACAGATAGCCCGTACGCCAGAACGGTTAGAATAGTGAATCGTTTCCTTAATTTCCGCAACGATAGGGGCATGGCAACCTGAACAGAACTCTTCCGTGTTAGTTGCCTCCATTCCGGTGTTAAATGCGCCCCAGAACAGAAGACCGCCAGCAAAGCCCATAAATAAAACGACCCCGACGGCAGCTTTACTTGGACTTTTTAGTCGCTTCCAAAACGCTTTCAATAATTTCATACGTTAACCTCGTTAATAGAACGCCTGGTGTTATTTCAATGACTGAACGCGTTCGAAGTCATTACCGACTAATGGTGCAGCCTCAGCTTGTGGTACATGGCACTGCAGGCAGAAATAACGGCGCGGTGACATATCCGCGAGCACGGCATCTTCTCGGTTGACGTAGTGAGTCACACTGATCTTAGTTGCTCCCATCTCTTTAGCGTTCTTCCAACTGTGGCAAGACAAGCATTTGTTCGCGTTTAGCGACACTTCATAGTGACGAATGTTGTGCGGGATCAGCGGTGGCTGATACACATAACTACTATCGAGTTGTTGCTCTTTTGGGTATTTCTTAAAATCGTCAGCAGGACGGGTATCTTCTAAGCGTGTATCACCACGCAGAGAGTCAACACCGCCGGTACCGCCTGGGTTATCAAGCTCTGCGAATACGCTGCCACTAACAATTGCTGCAAAAGCAAATAGGACAATCACACTTTTTTTCATCGTAACTTCTCCGCCGAAGGGCAATATTCTTTGTTAGCTGCGGCCAGCGCAGCCAACTTTGGATTAAACAACTTTAGTGATCTTAACCGGGCACTTTTTGAAGTCGGTCTGCTTAGAAAGCGGGTCGGTCGCATCTAAGATCAACTTGTTGATCAATATTCGAGCATCAAAGAACGGCACGAAAACAAGCCCTTGCGGTGGTCGATTTCGGCCGCGAGTTTCCACGCGAACACGAACTTCCCCGCGTTTGTTTGCCATTAGTACTTCTTCACCTCGACGGACATTGCGCGCCTTGGCATCGTCAGGGTGCATGTAACAGACAGCATCTGGTACTGCTTTGTAGAGTTCAGGAACGCGGCGTGTCATGGTGCCGGTGTGCCAATGTTCTAGAACACGGCCCGTACAGAGCCACATGTCGAACTCTTCGTTTGGTACTTCTGGTGGCGCTTCGTAAGGAGCAGAAATAATCCACGCTTTTCCATCGGGCTTACCATAGAAATCCCAGTCAGAACCGGCTTTAGCGTAAGGATCTGATCCTTCTTTAAAGCGCCATAGCGTTTCTTTTCCGTCAACCACAGGCCAACGCAGGCCACGCACAGTGTGATAAACATTGTATGGGGCGAGGTCATGCCCATGTCCTCGACCAAACTGAGCATATTCTTCAAATAGCCCTTTTTGCACATAGTAACCAAAGTGATGGGCGTCATCGTTCAATTCGCGAGCTTCGTCTAGAGGGAATTTATCTACGCTGCCGTTTTTGTACAAAACGTCATACATGGTTTTTCCACGATATTGTGGTGCCTTGGCTAATACTTCTTCCGGCCACACTTCTTCAATCTTAAAGCGTTTTGAGAATTCCATCAGTTGCCACAAATCTGATTTGGCATCGCCAACGGTTTCTACCTGCTGATACCAAGCTTGGGTACGTCGCTCTGCGTTTCCGTATGCACCTTCTTTTTCAATCCACATGGCCGTTGGGAGGATCAGGTCGGCTGCTTGTGCGGTTGCGGTTGGGTATGGGTCAGAAACAACGATGAAGTTTTCTGGATTGCGGTAGCCTGGTAAACGCTCCTCGTTGATGTTTGGTCCTGCTTGCAAGTTGTTGTTGCACATCACCCAGTAAGCATTGAGCTTAGCGTCGCGTAGCATGCGATCTTGCAATACGGCATGGAAGCCCGGTTTTGGTGGAATCACCCCATCAGGAATGTTCCAGATACCTTCGGCAATTTTACGGTGCTCAGGGTTGGTCACCACCAGGTCAGCAGGCAAGCGGTGAGCAAAGGTGCCCACCTCACGAGCGGTACCACAAGCTGAAGGCTGCCCAGTGAGTGAAAATGGGCTGTTACCAGGAGTGGCGATCTTACCGGTAAGAAGGTGAAGGTTGTAAACTAAGCTGTTCATCCAAACACCACGAGTATGTTGGTTCATACCCATTGTCCAAAGCGACATGACTTTGGTATTTGGATCTGCATATTGTTTGGCCAGTTCAACCAGTTTTTCTGGAGTAATACCTGTTAACTCTGAGGTGTATTCAAGCGTATAAGGGGCAACCGATTTTTTATATTCATCTAGATTGATGGAACTCATTTCGCCAGAGTTTGGATTGGCAGCTTCCATTTGAATTGGGTTATCGTCACGCAAGCCATAGCCGATGTCGGTTTTTGCTTGTTTGAAGTGAGTGTGCTTGTTTACAAAATCCCAATTGACCGCATCGTTTTCAATAATGTAGTTAGCAATAAAGTTAGCCACAGCGAGGTCTGTTTGTGGGGTGAAGATATACCCATGGTCTGCCAATTCAAATGAACGATGGTAGTAGGTTGATAGCACGTTTACTTTGACGTGTGGGTGACTGAGGCGACGGTCTGTAATGCGAGTCCACAATACAGGGTGCATTTCAGCCATGTTTGATCCCCATAAAACGAACGAGTCAGCATGCTCAAAATCGTCGTAACACCCCATAGGTTCATCAATACCAAATGAACGCATAAAACCAACTACGGCTGAAGCCATACAGTGACGCGCGTTAGGATCAATATTGTTCGAGCGGAAACCGGCTTTCATGAGTTTGGACGCAGCGTAGCCTTCCATTACTGTCCATTGACCAGAACCAAACATGCCAACCGAGGTTGGACCTTTATCTTTTAACGCTGTTTTCCATTTTTCAGCCATGATGTCGAATGCATCATCCCAAGAGACTGGCGCAAATTCGCCATTTTTATCGTACTTACCATCTGTCATGCGCAATAAAGGTTGGGTTAAACGATCGTGGCCATACATGATTTTGGATAGGAAATAGCCTTTAATGCAATTAAGCCCTTTGTTAACAGGAGCTTCAGGATCACCTTGTGTTGCGACCACTTTGCCGCCCTGCGTGCCAACGAGCACTGAGCAGCCCGTGCCACAAAAACGGCAGGGCGCTTTATCCCAGGTGATTTTGGTTTGGTCTGAACTTGCAATCAGATTGGTGGCGGAAGCTGGTAGTGTAATTCCAGCTACCGCTGCCGCTGATGCAGCTGCGTTTGCTTTCACAAACGCACGTCTTGTCATTTTCATACTTCACCCTCTACTTGGGATTGTTGGTTGCCAGAGTTGGTTTCACATTCGTCCAGATCAGTTTCTATTTGGTGATAAACCATTACTGTATTGAGGACGTGTGGGAGGTTATTGATTACATCAATGGTGTCGGTGATAAATCCGTGATTGCGAGTTTCCAGCACGACGACCATTTTTCCTTCCGGACTGTCGCCGTAAACTTCGGCGTTTTCGATGTCGTTAATCTGTGCTTTCACTGTTGCTAAGTAGTCCGGCGAGGTATGGACTACGAGACTTGAAATATGCACTTCATTTTTCGGCATGTTATGCTCTCATTGTTGTCGCCACATTACGTGGTGACGTTGCTCACATTAATAGATGACGTAGGGCAGACAGCAACACAAGCACCGCAGCCATTACATTGATTGGTATCGATAGTCGGTTGGGCGACACTGCCTACTTGGTAAACAAATTGAATTGCCATTGGTTCGCACATATCACCGCAGGCCCGACATTCCACATTTTGTGTGGCAAGGCAGTGTTCGTTGATGGACGCTTTTGCATTCCAAGCTTCAGAGGACTGTTCATTAAACAAGGATTCAGGGCAGGCTTGCGCACATTGATAACAAAAAGTGCATTCATCGATCGAAAAATCAACGGTTGGGAAACCGCCATCGCCTTTAACAATGATCTTTGTCTCACAGGCATTGACGCATTCACCGCATTGACTACAGAGATCAATGAAGCGATTCGGCTCTGATAACCACGGCAAGCGAGCCGCAGTTTCCAAGCGAGTATTACGTTTAAACAAGCGTCGTCTTGAAAGGTCAACCATTGTGTCAAAATCCAAACTATCGAACACAAATAGCGAAATGCTATTCACAAGGTGTCATTTATCGATAAATAAATTGTAGTTTTTGACACATTTGTATAAATACCTCTAAGGGGGTAATTAGAATGAGATATTGTTTTAGATCAATTAATTCAGATAGATTTGATCACATATTGGGTGAACCGTTGGTCTAACCCTTAAGAGTACGAAGATGTTTTGGGACATATTTTGAAAGAGGCTACATTGTTTAAAACGGTAAAAAGGTCGGTAACAGGGACGATCGCGAAGGCAATGACCTTGATTGTACTGTTGTCAGTCGGCACGATAGGCTACGCATTCGTACTCCTTGCTTCCAGCTTGAATGATGCGGAGGCGGTTAACGTCGCGGGTTCAATGCGAATGCAAAGCTATCGTTTAGCTAACGATATTCAGTCACATTCAAGTGATTATTCTTCACATATTTACTTATTTGAACGTTCGATCTATTCATCCTCAATGATGGCGTTGCAGAACTGGACCGTTCCCGATGACATCACGCAAGACTACTACCAATTGATCATTCGTTGGCATGAATTAAAAGCGGTTCTAAACAGCGAAGAACGCAGTCAATATCTGATCTTAGTACCTAGTTTTGTATCGCAAATTGATGCTTTCGTGTTCAAGTTGCAAAGTTTCTCTGAGCGTAAATTGCTCCAGCTTGCTTGGGTTGGTGCGATTGGCATGGGGGGCATTCTCATCACTAGCGTATTTGTCGTACTGTTTGTGCGGCGTGAAATCGTCAGCCCTTTGCGCGCGTTGGTGTTGGCCAGTGAACAGATTCAATCTCATTCATTTAATGTCGAGTTAAACGTCGTTAGCGATAATGAAATGGGTATATTAACGCGTACCTTTAACAACACGGCCAAAGAACTCGGTAAGCTCTATTACGGGTTAGAAAATGCGGTCAACGAAAAGACCCACAAATTGCAACATGCCAATCAGTCATTAGCTGTACTGTATAAGTCTTCGAGTGAATTAACGGCATCGCGAATAACGCCGGATAATTTCGATGCAATATTGGAATACATCAAAAGTATCGAAGGAATTGAAGCGGTCCAATTAGCCATATTTTCTCGTGAGGAAAAGCCATTGATCCTCACCAAGGGCGATTATCAAGAGCAGGGGAGTTCACATCGAGTATTAACCCTTGATGGACAAGATCTAGGGACTTTACATTGGAATTGGCGTTTACCGTGTCCAGATCAAGCGCTTATTGATAATTTTGTTAGAATATTATCACGAGCGGTTTATTATAATCAGGCACAGCGTCAATCAGAACAGCTGTTGTTACTCGAAGAAAGAGCAACGATTGCACGAGAGTTACACGACTCTTTGGCACAATCACTGTCATACCTAAAAATTCAAGTGTCATTGCTGAAAAGGCAAATGACAAAGCTTGAAGAAGACAGCGCCTCTGACAAAGCAAATCAAGTCATCGCCGACTTGGATGAAGCTCTGAGTGGCGCATACACACAACTGCGTGAATTACTCACCACATTTAGACTCTCGATTACTGAGGGCAGTTTTGGTACTGCACTAAACGGTATGATTGAGCAGTTGACAGAGCAAAGCGACGCCGAAATTCGTTTAGTGAATGAATTATCATCTACTGAACTAGATGCACATGAACAAGTCCATCTACTACAGTTAATTAGAGAAGCCACAATCAATGCAATTAAACACGCCAATGCGAGCTTAATTGAAGTGACCTGTATAGAAGAAGATCACCATGTCGTTATGCGAGTGAAAGACAATGGTGTTGGCATGCAGCAAGATAGCCATAAATTAAATCACTATGGTTTATCAATAATGCATGAGCGTGCCAGTCGTCTGCATGGTGAGTTGACCATCAATACGGTAACCGATGCGGGTTGTGAAATTGAATTGAAATACCCTAGAACAAAGGATGAACACTTTGACAACATGTAAAGTAATGCTGGTTGATGATCACCCCCTAATGCGTCGTGGATTAGGGCAGCTACTCAGTTTTGAAGATGAGTTTGAGGTGATCGCTGAAGTCAGTTCTGGGGCCGAAGCCGTGGCTAAAAACCACGCAGAACAGCCAGACCTGATTTTGTTGGATTTGAACATGAAAGGCATGTCGGGTTTGGATACATTGACCGCGCTGCGTGCAGACAATTGTGATGCCAGTATCGTCATCTTAACGGTGTCTGATAGTGCATCTGATATTGATGCGATCATTAAAGCCGGCGCTGATGGTTACTTATTGAAAGATACCGAGCCTGACGAATTGATTGACTTGCTCAAAGTGGCGTTACAGGGTGACAAAGCCTACAGCCGAGAGGTGGCTCAGTATCTTGCCGAACGTGCTAATCACAGTGATGTCTTTGATGGTCTAACAGACCGAGAGTTACAAATTTTACAGCAGGTAGCAAAAGGGCTGCGCAATAAACAGATTGCTGACATCTTGTTCATTTCGGAGTCTACGGTGAAAGTGCATATGAAGAGCCTACTCAAAAAACTCAGTGTACCTTCGCGCACGGCTGCCACCGTACTCTATTTAGAGCGATTTGGTGACAGCAAATAAACGGTTGGTTAATCGACTAACGCAAAAATGGCGCTCAGTGAGCGCCCTTTTTTATCGTACTTATTTGTCTGTAAAACTTTTTGTTATGCGTAAATCGGTACCAATACAACGGTACCCAAGATAACCGTAATCAAACCACACAACACGGGTACAGAAGTACGTTTTACTACTTCAAATGGGCTGATCTTACCCATACCTGATGTTGCAACCACAACGCCTGATACTGGTGAGATAGTGCGACCAAGGTTTGAAGCTTGTAGCATCGGGATAATTAGGAACGCTGGGTTGAGGCCCATTTTCGCGGCAAGTGCAGGCGCAAGCTCAACAAAAGCGTAAAACGGAGCGTTACCTGAACCTGTTGCGATCGCAGCTGCTACTGTTAGACCGGTAAGGATCAGCATTAGCGCAATGCCACCCGCACCTGCAGTTTCTGCAAGGTGAAGCAGGTTATCAATGGCACCAATCGACATCAGACCTTGTGCAAACACTCCCGCGGCAACCAAAAGCATCACCACGCCTTTGAATGCATCAGCCATACCTTCATAGCATGATTCAAGATCGACTAAGGTTGCTTTACCGTCAAAGCGCTTGTTGATGTAGTCAATGACGGCACCAACAAAGATTGAAAGAACCACAATGGTGTAGATATCGAGCGAAAGGTTCGGGATCGTACGGCCATTAAATAGGAATACGCCAATAATTGGTAAGAAAGGCAGAATCGCGTAATAGGCAGGCGCTTTTACTTCGATTTCTGAAACATCAACACGCTCCATTGGAGTGTTGTCTTTTTTATCGAGGTACTTATTCCAGAAGAATGCAGCAGCGGCCATGACTACGATGGCGCACAACGATACTGGCAAAACAGTTTGCACTGCAAATAGGTCGAGTGTCATCCCTGATTTTTCAGCAGCGATAACCACATCACCAGAGGTTGGCGATAAAATGATTGCAGCAGGCGAAGCACACACGGCAACCGCGGCTGGGCGCGAAATACCCATCGCCGTCATCATTGGGAACAATGTCGCCATCAAAAGTACGCCAAGACCAGTTGCTGAACTAACCGCCAAAGACATCAAGCAAGCCACGATGTACGCCGCAACAAGCAGAACATAAGGTGACTTGATAACCGCTAGCGGTTTAGAGAATTGCTTAACTACAACGTTGTTTGCGCCGATGTGTGTCATGTAAGAAGCAAAGCCGCACAACAGCATAATTTGCATACCCAAACCGCCACCGCGGTTTTGCAGCATGAATTTCACATATTCAAGCGCATCTGTGAACATATTGCCTGTTGATGCGATCTTGCTTGGAAGAACACTGTGGCCTAGAAAGCCGGTAATAAAGAGTAATGCGAGACCCGCAGAAAGAAGAACGCCGGCAGGTTTATATCCCTTAACGATAAAATAGCCTACGGCTACGGTAACAACTAATCCGATTAGAAGCTCCAGCATGAAATACCTCGGTAGATAAGTGAGAATGTGTAAATCTGTGTCAAAGTGTGAAGGATAATCTACCGAAAAGAGGCCTGTAGCACGAGTGGAATTCAACCAAGTTATGATCTAAAACAAAAAATTAAATTATAGGATGTTTGTAGTTTAATATTCTGTTTTTATTGCTTTGTTGACGTTGTATCTGTGGCGGGAATGTAAACAAAAAAGAGCATCAATGGCTCTTTTTGTGTTTGAAATGTATCTAGGTCAAATGAAGGAGTGAACTTAATAGCTATTTGCTTCAGTTTCAATGGCATCAATAGGCTGGGGCATGGCTAAAAAATAGCCTTGATAGTAGTCCACATCGAGTTTCTTCATTGCTTCATATTGCTCTCGGGTTTCAATGCCTTCAACCACCACTTTGGCATTAATACGGCGCGCTAAATTTATACCATTAATTATGGGCTCGGTGATGCCGTGCATATAGTCGAGCATTAATGAGCGATCGATTTTGATAATACTGGGCTTAAGTAGCTCGACCCTTTGGTGGTTAGAGGCTTCCATACCAAAATCATCGACAGCAATTTTGTAGCCATTTTTCGCTAAGCGATCCATAGCAACCTTAAGGAAATGATCGTTGGTTGAGTCCAGCTCAACCACTTCCATCACGACTTGGTCGTTTTTTATATCCAGTGACTTTAAGCGTTGTGACAACAGATCAATTCTTATGTCTTCGAGAGCAAAAAATTCGCAGGCAGAAGGTAAAACATTGAGAAACAAATTGAGGTCACGGTACTTTGAATTTGAAAAATTGCGAATGTGGATGACGCGGCTTAAACGTTCAACATTGATTTTATCTTCTAAGGTTACACTCTTAGAGTGAAAAAATTCATCGGGTCTAACATTTTGCTGAGTGCCATTTTGAATACGCACTAAAGCTTCCACGCCTACCGTTTTATTGCACTTATTGAAAATGGGTTGATAGACGCTGCGTAACTTGAGCTCTTTATAGGTCGCAACAAACTGTCTTTCATCCGTGAAAGATAAGCACTTTTGAAACTGATGTTGACTAGACAGAATCATTAACGTGTAAACCTTTAGTTAAGAAGTTATTCCGTATGCAATAAAGCTCGTTAGTGACATCGTATTGACACTGACATAATTTTGTCAACGAATGAAGTCTAACGATTGACGTCGATGGGATATGAAAGTTAACAAATTTGATGTCGGTTCTAAACTTTGGTTGCACCGTCATTGTTCACACTAATAACTCGTTAGTTTACGTGTTGGTTACTTTATAAGTAGTGACTTTGCAAATACAGATTTTGGCTGCAATTCAACCGGAAAGCTCGAACCATATCACTCTAACGTTCATCAAAGAAATCTTTGTTACGTATATATTTAGTCATTA
>NZ_AFWF01000169.1 GCF_000222605.1 Vibrio ichthyoenteri ATCC 700023
CCCACACCACATTGAGTGCTGAGCTCTTGGTTCATGACCAGCGTATTCACCTTGATAGGGATAATCGGAAGGATTGAGAAAACGCACACGAAAAACGCGAGCATCTGTTTGGTCTCGATGCGATTAAGTCCCAACAACCCTTTGTTGCCTTCATCTTCCCCTTCTTGGAGTACTTCGACCCACACTTGGAAAACGATGATGCACATCATGAACACCATGATGTTGGTCTGATTAAGAATGACCATCAACTTGTTGGCAATATACCACCCCTCAAGGGTCATGATGGCGGAAAGGGGATCGTTGACTACCATAGTGTGATTGCTCCTGACCAAGTTAAGAAGATAAACAGTTCGTTAAAGACCGCGACCACCGCAATCGGGGCCAAATGTCGTTTTTTGGCTTTCATAAACAAAAGGCCATAGGTGGCACTACGAAAAAGCATCATGGGTACGCTGTAGGCGTGGCTGACCAGTACCTTCTCATCGAGAACGACAGTCAGAGCGACACCAATCAGCAATAAAGCGAGCAGCAAAAGGGCGCTTACCCATCTTGATGCCCGAGGTTTGGCTTGTGTTGTCATTATTGATTATCCTGTGTTGGGGTTAATTGTTGCTGTAAAAGCACTGAATCCGTTTCCGGTACAATCGGCAGTTGTCCTGCGCGTGTACGTTGGTATTGCTCCACCACTTGCGTTGCGGTTCGGCTACCAATGGCTTGTCTGGTCTCGGCTTCAAACTTTAAGAGCTCGATTTCTTTTTCAAGCACGTTGACCGCTTGATTAATCTCTTCTTGAGCAAGTTGATGTTGAGCCAGATTGACCTCATATTTTCCGGTCAGCAGCGCACGTCGTGCGTGTAAGGCCTTTTCCATGCTGTGTGAGATAGCCAGCTCTGAGGCAATGCGCGTCATGTTGTTGTCATCTACCTTGCTGTCCACCAAAGCATCGATAAGAGGCTGAGGAAAATGCTTGCTCTCTTTACCTGTTGCGATAGCCAGGCGCAGCTCTTTTTCAAGCGCTAGGGTTTCTTTTGTCACTTCTGCGCTCAGCCCCACCCCTGCCGTAGCACTGGTTTTGCTCTTATCCATGCCTGTTTGTACTGAGCGGCTACCGATAACTTGGGTAAGCCAAGTAGACATCTCGCCGGCACTTGTCCAGTAGCGGTAAATCCCCTCTTTGTTTTTCGCTTCTTGGTCATTGGCCAACATGTCAAAGCCCACCATCGCGGCATCTTTTGGGGCGTTCAGTGGCGGCTGATTGCGACCGCCGCGAGATTGGCCGCCCACCCAGATGATACCGTTATCGCCCATCTCTTTCATGGCGCGCTCTTTGGCCTTGACCGCATCCCCACTTTTCACCGCTTGAGTCCACGCTTGCGCTCTCGCTGCCGTGTTGTAATCACTGCCTTGAATCACCCCAGCCATCTCTTCGGTGATGTTTTCACATGAGGTCTGGCCATCATCAAAATCAAACTTGCCTTGCAGTACCCCGTTGGTGAGCATGTCATAAAGACCAGGGTCTCTTTTTTGGATGAAGTAGCCGGGTAAGCTTGCAACCGCTGAGGTGGCATTGCTGAGCATGTCACCCATCATGTCTTGAAAGCCGCTAGTGACGCCGTTGAGCTGGTTTTTGATGGTCACTTTCGGGTCTAGCAGTCCACACTGCAGGTTCATATCCCAGCCAACACCTAAGGTTTTGGTTTTTATGCTTTCTTCGCGCGCCGGTAGAGATATAACCGGACCGCCGCCGATAGCGTAATGCAGCACATCGGTGCCGGCACTGGCTTGAAAGGTCACAGGGAGCGCGCTGGTCAATGCCAACGCCAAAGCACATCGTTTCATCGATATCGTCCTCAATTTATTCGCCAAAATGGGCTACTAATTTCGCGCCTTTACGCTCGCAGCCTTTGTACATTCGCCATACCGCCCAGGCGTAGTCGTCTTTTTCAGAGCGCAGCTCGGCATAAGGGTCTGTCGTGGTCGTACTGTCATCAAACTCAGGCCACGGGTAGGCCTCTTCTTGCTTGTGCGGGTAAATCATCTGAAAGGCGGTCTCATCATTACCCGCTTCCACCCCTTCTGGCGGCCAGTAACCTGCGCGTTTTTTTGCAACCAGCGGCTGATAGAGGCGGCTCTCTCCTTCTCTTGTCACCAGGTGCATCGCGCGAAAGGCCGCAAGCGCCGCCGCTTTAAACGGATGAGGCTGCAGCGCAAACCCGCCTCGTGGAAAAACGTTGCCAAAGTTTCCAAGGGTGTCACTCATTGGGTTCCAAGTGTCTAAAGTAAAAAGGTCTGGCAGGTTGTAGCGCCAGCCAAGTGGGTCAAGGCTTGAGAGGTAATAAGGCATCATGGATGCCGCCGGACTCTCCACAAAGTAGCCAAGCGAGCCCAATAGGCCATAAATTGAATCAACACCGGGATGACCAATCACATCGACGTTGTTAAACGCCGTGGTTGGGTTATCCACGCCTTGAACTGTGCGCGGGTGACTCTTACCGCCCGACTCTGATAATGGATTTGCAGGCGATAGCCACTGCAGCTCAGACCATGGGCTCTCTCCGGTTTCTGGGTAGCTCATCACAACCGCATCCGGTAGGCGGTGTTTGACCTTGATTGAGGTGTCAGTGGAGCACCCTACCGGCGTGCAGGTCATCCAGACACAAGTCCCAATCACTTCATAATCCAAGCAATCAGGGCACGCGCTGCTGGCAAGCACCTCAAGTGTGTTGAATCCTGTCTCTGATTGCGTCTGTGCATTGGCGCTTGCAAAAGAAGGTGTAGCCATTGCTGCAAGCCCCAGCATCAAGAGTGAGTTGATGGCTCTCATCGCTCCCCCCTGTAATCCATGCGTGCCTGTTCAATTTGTTTGGCTTTGAGTAGCGCCGCATCGAGCTCGCTAATGCCGTACTCACGCATCAAATCGCGACGTTTTTTCTTCGCCTTACCATCGGTTTCCCCAAGAGCCAGATAAAGCGCGGGCGGGACAATACGAAAGCGCGCCATTAAGGTGTCGTTACGACCGGTGACCACCCCTTCTTTGAATTTGTTGTCTTCTGCGGTCATTGAGCGAATGAGCTCTTTTTCTGCAGGTCGCAATTTTTTAAACGCTTCTAAGTTGGTCAGCTCATCTTCTGGCATGTTGAGCATTACCCACCATTCCGCGTTGTTGAGCATCTTTCTGGCAATCGCAGGGAAGTCAGCGAGGTCTTGAGTGGCCAGCCAGAACCAGGCTTGAAGTTTTCGCCACATCTTGACGATTTTTACCGCGTAAGGCGCCAGCAGTGGGTTGGTTGCAATT
>NZ_AFWF01000168.1 GCF_000222605.1 Vibrio ichthyoenteri ATCC 700023
CCTACACCACATTGAGTGCTGAGCTCTTGGTTCATGACCAGCGTATTCACCTTGATTGGGATAATCGGAAGGATTGAGAAAACGCACACGAAAAACGCGAGCATCTGTTTGGTCTCGATGCGATTAAGTCCCAACAAGCCTTTGTTGCCTTCGTCTTCCCCTTCTTGGAGTACTTCGACCCACACTTGGAAAACGATGATGCACATCATGAACACCATGATGTTGGTCTGATTAAAAATGACCATCAGCTTGTTGGCAATATACCACCCTTCAAGGGTCATGATGGCGGAAAGGGGATCGTTGACTACCATAGTGTGATTGCTCCTGACCAAGTTAAGAAGATGAACAGTTCGTTAAAGACCGCGACCACCACAATTGGGGCCAAATGTCGTTTTTTGGCTTTCATAAACAAAAGGCCATAGGTGGCACTACGAAAAAGCATCATGGGTACGCTGTAGGCGTGGCTGACCAGTACCTTCTCATCGAGAACGATGGTCAGGGCGACGCCAATCAGCAATAAAGCGAGCAGCAAAAGGGCGCTTACCCATCTTGATGCCCGAGGTTTGGATTGTGTTGTCATTATTGATTATCCTGTGTTGGGGTTAATTGTTGCTGTAAAAGCACTGAATCCGTTTCTGGCACTATCGGTAGTTGCCCTGCGCGTGTACGTTGGTATTGCTCCACCACTTGCGTTGCGGTTCGGCTACCAATAGCTTGTCTGGTCTCGGCTTCAAACTTTAGGAGCTCGATTTCTTTTTCAAGCACGTTGACCGCTTGATTAATCTCTTCTTGAGCGAGTTGATGTTGAGCCAGATTGACTTCATATTTCCCGGTCAGCAGCGCACGTCGTGCGTGCAAGGCCTTTTCCATGCTGTGTGAGATAGCCAGCTCTGAGGCAATGCGCGTCATGTTGTTGTCATCTACCTTGCTGTCCACCAAGGCATCGATAAGAGGCTGAGGAAAATGCTCGCTCTCTTTGCCTGTTGCGATAGCCAAGCGCAGCTCTTTCTCAAGCGCTAGGGTTTCTTTTGTCACCTCTGCGCTCAGGCCCACCCCTGCCGTAGCACGGGTTTTGCTCTTATCCATGCCCGTTTGTACTGATCGGCTACCGATAACTTGGGTAAGCCAAGTGGACATCTCGCCAGCACTTGTCCAGTAGCGGTAAATCCCCTCTTTGTTTTTCGCTTCTTGGTCATTGGCCAGCATGTCAAAGCCCACCATCGCGGCATCTTTTGGGGCGTCCAGTGGCGGCTGATTGCGACCGCCGCGAGATTGTCCACCCACCCAGGTGATGCCGTTATCGCCCATCTCTTTCATGGCGCGCTCTTTGGCCTTGACCGCGTCTCCACTTTTCACCGCTTGTGTCCACGCTTGCGCTCGCGCTGCCGTGTTGTAATCACTGCCTTGAATCACCCCTGCCATCTCTTCGGTGATGTTTTCACACGAGGTCTGGCCATCATCAAAGTCAAACTTACCTTGCAGTACCCCGTTGGTAAGCATGTCATAAAGCCCGGGGTCTCTTTTTTGGATGAAGTAGCCGGGTAAGCTTGCAACCGCGGAGGTGGCATTGCTGAGCATGTCACCCATCATGTCTTGAAAGCCGCTAGTGACGCCGTTGAGCTGGTTTTTGATGGTCACTTTCGGGTCGAGCAGTCCACACTGCAAGTTCATATCCCAGCCAACACCTAATGTTTTGGTTTTTATGCGCTCTTCGCGCGCCGGTAGAGAGATGACTGGACCGCCGCCGATAGCGTAATGCAGCACATCGGTGCCGGCACTGGCTTGAAAGGTCACAGGGAGCGCGCTGGTCAATGCCAACGCCAAAGCACATCGTTTCATCGATATCGTCCTCAATTTATTCGCCAAAATGGGCTACTAATTTCGCGCCTTTACGTTCGCAGCCTTTGTACATTCGCCATACCGCCCAGGCGTAGTCGTCTTTTTCAGAGCGCAGCTCAGCATAAGGGTCTGTCGTGGTCGTACTGTCATCAAACTCAGGCCACGGGTAGGCATCTTCTTGCTTATGCGGGTAAATCATCTGAAAGGCGGTCTCATCATTACCCGCTTCCACCCCTTCTGGCGGCCAGTATCCGGCACGTTTTTTTGCAACCAGCGGCTGATAGAGGCGGCTCTCTCCTTCTCTTGTCACCAGGTGCATCGCGCGAAAGGCCGCAAGCGCCGCCGCTTTAAACGGATGAGGCTGCAGCGCAAACCCGCCTCTTGGGAAAACGTTGCCAAAGTTTCCAAGGGTGTCACTCATTGGGTTCCAAGTGTCTAAAGTAAAAAGGTCTGGCAGGTTGTAGCGCCAGCCAAGTGGGTCAAGGCTTGAGAGGTAATAAGGCATCATGGATGTCGCCGGACTCTCCACAAAGTAGCCAAGCGAGCCTAATAGGCCATAAATCGAATCAACACCGGGATGACCAATCACATCGACGTTGTTAAACGCCGTGGTTGGGTTGTCTACGCCTTGAACTGTGCGTGGGTGGCTCTTACCGCCCGCCTCTGATAATGGATTAGCAGGCGATAGCCACTGCAGCTCAGACCATGGGCTCTCTCCGGTTTCTGGGTAGCTCATCACCACCGCATCCGGTAGGCGGTGTTTGACCTTGATTGAGGTGTCAGTTTCACATCCCACCGGTGTGCAGGTCATCCAGACACAAGTCCCAATCACTTCATAATCCAAGCACTCAGGGCACGCGCTGCTGGCAAGCACCTCAAGTGTGTTGAATCCTGTCTCTGATTGCGTTTGCGCATTAGAGCTTGCAAAAGAAGGTGTAGCCATTGCTGCAAACCCCAGCATCAAGAGTGAGTTGATGGCTCTCATCGCTCCCCCCTGTAATCCATACGTGCCAGCTCAATTTGTTTGGCTTTGAGTAGCGCCGCATCGAGCTCGCTAATGCCGTGCTCACGCATTAAATCGCGACGTTTTTTCTTCGCCTTACCATCGGTTTCCCCAAGAGCCAGATAAAGCGCGGGCGGGACAATACGAAAGCGCGCCATTAAGGTGTCGTTACGACCAGTGACCACCCCTTCTTTGAATTTGTTGTCTTCTGCGGTCATTGAGCGAATGAGCTCTTTTTCTGCAGGACGCAATTTTTTAAACGCTTCTAAGTTCGTCAGCTCATCTTCTGGCATGTTGAGCATCACCCACCATTCCGCGTTGTTGAGCATCTTTCTGGCAATCGCAGGGAAGTCAGCGAGGTCTTGAGTGGCCAACCAGAACCAGGCTTGAAGTTTTCGCCACATCTTGACGATTTTTACCGCGTAAGGCGCCAACAATGGGTTGGTTGCAATC
>NZ_AFWF01000167.1 GCF_000222605.1 Vibrio ichthyoenteri ATCC 700023
AATTAGCTCTGGGGCAACCAACAGTAACCTCGGTGATTTTAACGGTGAGATAGTCTCTGTGCCTGTATGGTGGGCGCTCTGGCACAGTTTATCGCAAGGTATCACCAATGCAGCGGTATCGAGTATTCCTTGTCACTACAACGTCTCAAACTCGCTACTGCAGCTGCAACAAACCCACATCACCAGTGAGCCACTGCGTGATGAGGTGACCGCGTTCTATAATCAGTGTTTTACGCGTGCACGCGCGGCAATGAAAGCCGGTGCTCGTGCCGGCGATATTCGAGCAAGTGATTTTGAGAACGCAAACTGGCTTGGTGGGAAGTTTTTCTTATCGTTAGATAACCCGGTACACGCCGCATCCTACATCTTCCTGAGATCGGAGCGAGCGGTTCATACCGTCCCTTACGAAGC
>NZ_AFWF01000166.1 GCF_000222605.1 Vibrio ichthyoenteri ATCC 700023
GTGCCATAACGTACAGGCATTACGTATTCACAACACTTACAAGGGAATCGACGACGTGGCTCATGACGACGAATACCCGTCCCTTGTTTTGCCACCTGTGGACGCTTGCTTTTAAAGTTTGATTTATTATGCTCCATGCGTTTGCTCCTTTTTTACATTAAGTCTTGTTGCCCAGTGCTGACAGAACTCAGCCCGACAGACTGCCCAATCTAAATTGGCTGAGCGAGTATCTAAAAGGCAAACCACAGCCTCAGCCCAATAAATTGAGGCTTCGCTATATTCATTTAGTCGTTCAAGCAATGCCGCTTGTTCGGCAAGTTCGATGTACTTTTGATAAGCACTGTATTTTCTAGCCATTCAAAATTCCTTTGGAATAAGTTCAATCTCTAAATTCAGGCAAAGCGAAGCCAAAGCGGGAACGCGTGATGCGTCGCTTGCCTGTATTTAATTAATTAATTGGTTGTCTTGGTATTAACTCACTTGTTGCAAGCGAGCGGAACGATTACAGCTTGGCGAAATCTAAAGAAATCGCCTGCATTTCGTCTTTTGTGCCTTTCTCGTAGAAGCGAACATAAGACTTGCTGGTGGAGATAAGAACGCTTTCAGATACCGCATTCATCGCCTCAAGCCAACGAGCATCATCAATCTTGATACGGCGCAAGCTTAGAATACGTGAGGTGCTGATGTTACCTTCTTTGTCCACTTGGAAGGCATCTGTAATGATTGCGCGCAGGTTTTCATTGGCACCCTCAGACCATTCGCTAACTAGCTCATCAATGATGTCTTTTGCGATCTTTAAATCAGGGCCAAAGGTAATCGTGTCTTGCATTGAAATTACGACTTTATTTGAGCCATCAAACGAAGTGAAAGAAACATTGCCTTTTTTACCACCAACTTTGCGATCATACTTTTCAGCAAGCAAATCCATAAAAGCATGGCAATCATCAAAAGCTCGGGCTTTAAACTCTGTGAGCAGCGCTCGGTGTTGCTTTGATACCGCCACTAGGTTACGCACAAACTCATCCATCAGTTTGTCGTGATCTTCGACTTGAGATGCCGGAACGAAACGACCTTTACGGTCTTGCATGTAGCCTGCTGGAATTGCAAATCCAGGGGCTGTATCAACTTCTACGGTAGATGTTGTTGTCATTTCAGTATTCATGTTATTTACCTTGTTCATATTGATTCACTAATAGCAGTGCATCATCAAGTGCTGCTTTTGCCCTTTTTAAACGAATTTTATTCATTTTCGTTTGACGGTTGATGTGTTTAACAGCGCTATTCATCATCATTACGGCAGCGCCAAAACCTAAAAGTACCCCAATGAAAAACATTAAAATGATGCTCGACATGACTCCTCCCAACAAACGGTGTCACGATTTACTCGAATCGCTTTCATGACTTTACGCTGACCATTTAAAACCGTGTTGATAATGAAGATGGGGGCATCCCCAATTTCTTGCTTTACCAGCTCGTTAAGTTGAAGTGGAAACTCACACATCACTAACGCACCTTTGCCCATTGGTCGACGTGAAGCGACCCAAGACTTACCTAACACAACCACCATATCGGTTAACATAATTCTTACCCCACACTTAAACATTCAACGTAATGCTTTGAGTCCAATCCGAAAGGCAATTGCAGCAATCGGTTGAAAGGCTTTGCTCGATCAAATTCTTTGTACATCGTTTCTTTTAGGGCACTGGGTTCAAACCCTCCATTTCGACATTTATGGCAAAGGCATGCATCATTAATTCGCCATATCAGCTCATTACGAGAGCATTTGGAGCATGTACCGCGAAAGCTTCGTCCTGTTACTATCCAACGGCATTCCTTTCTGCCTGAGTATTGTATTGCGCCGTACTCATTAAGCTTTTTTAGTGACCAATCACAACGAATGTCTAATAACACATTAAGTTCGGCAGTGGTCATTGGGTTCTTCTTGAGCGCCTCGATAATCACGTCTGCTGTCTCAAGGTCATAAACTCCCGTCATGAGCATTTTCATCACGCTACCTCTTTAATGAAGTTGTAAGCCTTATCCATATGCTTAGCGTTAACGGTACTGCCTTCATCTTTCGCTATAGATATCGCTAAACGGATCAAGTGTCGTAATGTTCTTAATTGTCCCGTCGTAGTTGGTATCACTTTGTAGGCCCATTTAATGACTTCTGAATCGGTTATTCCCCAGGCTTTAAGGTATGTCTGAATGTCTTTTTGTGTAGAGCGTACTATCTTGCGAGATTTCAAAATGCGTGACCAAACGGGATACATATTGGTGCGAGATTTTGAAGCGCTCATGCGAGTGCGAACAACGTCATTCCCCAGCAGAGTGACCCCTATACGGTTCTCTGTCAGTATGCGCAAACCATTAAGGGTATCGTCAGTGGTGTATTGCGCTTCATCAACAATCAATAAGCCATTGCTGCCTGTAATACGCTGCATAATTTCGTAATCAATACGGTCGATCGTCATACCATTGGTATGGATACCCATCTCACGCGCAATGGCCGCCAAGAACGCTTTACGTGATTTGATGTTCGGTGAAGCGGTCACTATCCAAACATTACTGTTATGTTTCTGGTAACGTTTAGCTGCTTCTGTTTTACCCACTCCCGCACCTTCATAGGCCATCGTCCAAGCTTGAAAACCTTGCGATAAACGCATCATTTCGAGTAATGCTTGAGCTGTCGGTGTTTCAACCCATTCAGGCTCTTGGCACGTTTCTTTACGTGTTGCGATACCCGCTTCGTATGTTGTTAGCCAACGGGCCAACTTATCGACATAGAGTTCAGTATTGCCCGTATAACGTCCCTTCAATAAAGGCGTTAAAATTTGAGGTGAGACCGCTGACCGACGGGATACTTCAGCATTAGTTAAACCATCACGCTCTATAATTGCTTTGACTTGCTCAATAACGTTCATCATAATTCCTTCGTTACCTTACTTTGTTACTCACCAACTGCTGGTTGGAAGGTATTAAACATGGCGTTGATGATGTTGGTATCATCATCTTCCCATTCATCGTCATCCAACTCTGTTTGGGTGGCGATTTTTTTATACCCATCTAAATGCGTCGGAAGAGTGGGCACCATTTCAGTGATGCCTGGTACAACAGAACCCAATCCAGAATCTTCGTGCTTAACACTCTTTAGAAGTGACTCAAACTGCTCTTTGTCCATCAACTCAGCTTGTTGTTCAAGAAGGCTTAAACGGTTCTTCATATCTCCTTGAAGTAGCACCTGCATTCGCTTAGCACTTAGACTGCTAAACCCTGCATCCTCTAACATTGGGATTGGGGTGATTAAGCATCCACTCTTGTCATAGGCATACACTTCACTGTGCATGTCATATGGGTTGTACTTCACTGAGATACGCTCACCGATATAGTCGTACAACACAGCAGATCCATAGCGATTGGTTCTATAATTTGAGTCAGTTTTGGCTTTATATTTACTGGCCATTAACTCAAAGACTCCAGACTCTCGAACCATCACCGTCTCTTGTTTTAATAGACACAAACGGATTTGCTCAGGTGTTGGTCGTTTAATTTGAGAAACGGCATAGCTTTCATTAAATACCTGCTGATAACTCTTTATTCCTCGCGCCATCTCAGTGCGTCGTCCTTGCTCGTGGTTGTAATCAACCACCCATTCGTCAAAGAGCTGACATAGCAGAGCAAATGGAACTCCTCGCTTACCACCTTCATAATTTGCAGGTTTAGACATAATGTCCTTACCTGTATAACAACCTTCAAATTCAGGGCGACGTTCAAATTGACCGATGCCACCTTTACTGTGAAAGAGACGCTCAACAGGTTTTGCTCGAGCGCTACCTTTATTCCCGACGTTATCTTCGATAATGCCTGTCCAGTTAATGTCATCACTGCTGTAACCTAAATCTTGAAGTAAACCTTCAAGTTCGCTGGTGCTGAATTTTTTATACTTACCATCTCGACCTGGTTTTTTCATTGACCCTGTTATTTGGTCAGATAACGCAGCGGAACCTCGGTCAAACAACCATCCACCAGGAAGACCATTCACCTTAATCATGTTTGCAATCGCAATCGAGAGCATCTCATTGTTCTCAGAGATATCGATGCTGTAGCCAACAATTGCAGAGCTATAAACATCTTGAAAGACCCAAACGGTTGGACGAATTATCTTGCCATTTTCAAGTTCACACTGAACACGGAAGGTATGACCATCACCGTTAACGAGCTCAAGAGCATGCATTCCCATTCGAGTACGTCTTAAACTTGGGGTTAATGACTGATGAGCCGCCGCTTTACCTTTACGCATTAATACGATCAGCTCATGTGGAATATTGGTTGAGATCCACTTTCTCAAATAACCCACACTCGGTACTGTCCAACCATGTTGTAACGCAACCTTCACGGTATTACGTCTCGCTTCCGCGACCGTTACATCTGGTTTTAGATAAGCGGTTTTGAAGAAGCTTTGAGCTTCTTTGGCGAAATCTACGGTCTTACCGTCACCAAGCTTCTTACCTTGTGTCGTCGCTAAATAAGGCAACCAATCCTGTTTATCGATCTTGTTAAGCTTTGGCTCAGTGTAGAACCACTTGCGAATGGCTCTGGCGCTAAATTCTGTTAGTTCTCCAGCCATTTGCATTGCAACTTTCTTTGTTTTGCCGTTTTCAATCAATGAATGAACCAGTAGTGCCGCTTCAAGCCTTTTCTGTGCAACTGCTTTGACTTTGCTGGTGGCGTTGTCGTAGTCATACCAAACTTCTTCGACTGATTTACGAGTACGTTGCTCTGTCGGTTTGGCAACTTGTTCTTCAGCCAGTTGTTTTACCTTTACCTGAAGCAGATAAATCTTAGTCTCCTGCGGTAGGGCATCAATATGATATTCGATAGCCTTAGAGCCTTGTCGTCTCTGCTTAAAACTTTCGTTCGTATCTTTTAGTTGGATACGCACATTACGTTCTAGCTTTGCTATACCAGGTAGACCTGCTAACTCTTTAACTGTTAGGTACATCGCAACGTCCTTTCTTTGGCTGATAACGACTTGGCCAAATTTCTTCTGGCGAAAGTTCAAGCGCATTTGCGATCGCCTCTTGAGCTTTTCGATATGTATTGTTCCAAACCATGTAATAAGTCCCGGGAGCTTTTCCATTCGCGATTGATATTGCTCTAACTGATGTACCAACATCCTCTAGCGCATTCATTATTTCGCGTTTAGTCCAATCTCGTCGAACATTCGCATCTACATTAGTGATCTCTTGAGTCATATTTGCTACCCTAAAATACTTAGTACATGTACTAAGCGCATTTACTAATGAACATTGCTTAATACATGCGCTTAGTATTGATCGCAATTGGGGTTATTGCAAGTTCTCATTTGAGATCCTTTTCTTAAATGTATGAATATTGAACAACATCAACACTTATGGGTTATGAATCAATGGGTTATGACGAATCGGATCATGAAAGCAAAAAACGCAATTCCGATCCTTTTCCTGAAGGCAGAAAAGGATCTATAAAAGACCGACTATTGGAACTAAAACGAGGTCGAACTAACCGTGACTTAGCTAAGGCATGGAACATTCCGCTATCTACATTGACTGGTTATATCAATAGAGGCTCGATTCCTCCGGTAGATACTGCGTTCTCAATTGCGGTTATTGAAGGTGTAAGTATTGAATGGCTAGTTACTGGTTCGCAGAAAATTGCACCACCTACGAATGAAGGCTATTCATCGACACATGAAAGAATTTTAGAGAAACCTAAATACAATGTTGCAGCCGCAGCTGGTGGGGGGTCATTTATAGATTCGGTCACACCTATTGAATATTATCCATTTACTTATAACTACCTGAAAAGAAATAAGTTATTACATGCTAATCTATGTATCATAGAAGCTCGTGGCGAAAGCATGGAGCCCACAATAGAGAGTGGTGACGATTTATTGATAAAGCTTATTGATGAGATGCCAGCAAAGCCATTTGAGGGCGTTTATGTTGTTAGAATGGAAAATCACTTGCGAGTGAAAAGGCTTGAATATGATATCGTTCGTGAAGGATATCGAGTGATTAGTGATAACAAGCTACATTCGGAAGAGTTTGTCAGTAAAAATGACTTCGACAATTTTCTAGTTGTCGGTGAAGTTGCCAAGGTTATAGGTAAGCCATCAGAATTAGTTCATTGTACTGATTAAGATTAGAGATCTCACTTGAGATCTCTTTTTTTGCCACTTATTAATAGCTATTTTGGTTAAAGAAATAAATAGGATCTATATTTGAGCACTCATCTTTTGTTTTCAATCACTTGAGGATGAAGATAAGTACACTTTCTTCTGGGACATTTCTTTTTTTTATTTACACTATTTAATTATTACTCTCATCAGATTGACGTTAAGTCGCCTAGACTGATGCAAGATCACTCATTCGAGCTCATTAATATTACGAAAAGTGAGATTAATCCGTGGGCTGAGAATGCGTTTACTTTTTGGTAGTGCGTGCTTCCAGTAATGCTGTAAGGTTCCGCCCATTACAAGTAAGGCGCCGTGGGAAAGCTCAAAACGAATGGAATCGCCGCTGTGGATGTGTTTAAGGGCAAAAGTTCTGGTGGCACCTAAACTTAGCGAGGCAATGATAGGGTTAACTCCAAGCTCAATTTCGTTGTCTTGATGCCATCCCATAGAATCCTTACCATCTCGATATAGATTGAGTAACACACTATTAAATGTATGTTGGCAGGCAGACTCACAGCGGCGTTGCAACTCAATGATGGTGCTTGGCATGGGGGTTGGATTAAGAGTAAGCCCTGAATAGCGGTAGCTTTTGTCACTATACCAAGCAGTCAGCCGAGGCTGTGGTATCGATTTTCCAAACAGGAAGATTGAACGTTGTTGCCAAGCCACTTGGTCTTGCAGTTGCGAAAGTAGCAAGTCCGCTTCATCTTTAGCAATAAAATGAGGCAAATAGAGAATTTCGCCATCGGCTACAGTTTGCCAAATTCTGCTTTTTCCCATCTATCTTCTCCACTATTGACTCAATTCTACAATAAATTAGCTTTTTTATCGGTGAAGTTTCATGCTGCGTATTATAGTTTACTAATGATAAAAATATAAATTGTTGTGTTCATGCTGGTGTGAGTGGCCACTGAATGCAAAACGACGTTGTTGCTGCGTTTTTGCATGTTAAGGGGGGCTAATGAAGTATCGCCAAGGTTGGTATTGGTCACTGTTTTTATTCTGGGTGCTGTTTATGCTTGTTGCAGCAACTGGGGTCGAATATTTGAACCGATATCAACAACAATATCTCAATTCGATCGAATTGGAAGATGCTAGAGAGGATCTTTCATTGGTTCGATCGCGGTTAGAGTCGTTAGTTTTTTCTGATATTTATATTCTTAGCAGTTTACCCGCCCAGATTGCACTCAATCCTAAATTAGATCAGCCTGAGTGGGATAACATCGCACACAGTATTCAACAAAGAAGCCGTCATATTCGTGTATTGGGGCTAGCGCCAAATGACGTTGTTGAATATGTTTATCCGCCTACGGGCAATGAATCGGTTTTAGGACTCGATTATCGAACCATTCCAGAACAGTGGTCATCGATACTCAAGGCTAAGAGCATCAAAGAAACATTCATTGCTGGCCCCGTAAGTCTGTTTCAAGGTGGTCAAGCCTTGATTATTCGTATGCCGATCTTTACTGATCCGCCAGTAAACCAAAAATATTGGGGGGTATGTAGTGTCGTGATTGACTTACAAACTCTTTTTGAAGATGCGGGCGTTTATCGCTTGAATCAACATTACAATATTGCGCTGCGGGGTGTGGACAGCACCGGTGATATGGGAGCGGTGTTTTTTGGTCAACCTTCGACATTTACAGACTCTTTTGCGAGTGAAAATATTCATTTTCCGTATGGGCATTGGGTGATTGCAGCCGCGGCGAAAGGTGACTTTCTAAGTCAAATCAATTGGTATCAAGTTCACGGTGCGCGGCTTATTGGCTACGGTGCTTTACTGGCGATATCGTTATCTTTTATTGCAGTGTCACGCATGTATCACAAAGCGAATCAACGCTCTCTACACGATGAGTTAACGGGGTTGCCCAATCGTCGCTATTTTATGTTTACTATTCAACATCAGTTTGCGTTAGCCACCAGTTCGCTGGGCAACGAAAGTTTTGCGTTGGTCAATATCGACGTGGATAAATTTAAGTGGGTTAACGATAAGTTTGGCCATGATGCTGGTGATAAAGTATTGATCGCCACGGCGAAGCGTATTCAAGGAGCGTTGAGAGCATCCGATATTGTTGCTCGGGTCGGAGGTGATGAATTTTTGCTGCTACTACCCCGCGTGATGACGGAACATGATGTGGAAAGCATCACCAATACGATTTTGAAAGCAATTAGCAACCAACCGGTTTTTTATGACAATCATGCTATCAATATCAGTGTGAGTATTGGCTACGCGCTCTTTGATAAACAATATCATAGCATTGAAGACATGTTTAAACTGGCTGATAGCCGAATGTATCAAGCTAAGAAACGCAGCTAAAGATCGAGCTTTTGCAAAATGCAAAAAGTGATTTTGCAAAATATATCAAATTTGCAAAATGGCAACTGGGCTATGCATGATGTTTTCATGAAACAGTTTAATATTCATCCAAAAACAATCATTTAGGCACGACTTAAAAGTTGGCACGCATCATGCTTTAACAAGAATGACCCTTATTAAGCCGAGGGTCACCTAGCCAACTGACGTTGTTAGTGAACCGAATTTTTGTTCACAATCATACATAGCCAATCACCTCTATTGTGATTGGCTTTTTTTCTGCCTAAATTCCCGTTACAGCATGTGTTACACGTTAAGGTCAGTGCTATTTAGTCATTATCACCACTGTCACCACAACGCTGATAACAACTTGGCTGTCGTGGACACACTGCACCACGTGAACATATCACTCTAGCATCGGAATAGAGCCCACGCTCAACCCAGTTAATATTCAGTATTTTTGCGATGGTGGTAAATTCTTGTTCGATGTGTCGTGGAATGGGTGCGCTCCCCCCACTTTCCACACATAAGGCCTTTAACTCTTCAGCAATCGCTTTAGAGTGTCCTCCTTGTGCATCGATGGCGGGATTCAAATCAATGCCTGCACATAAGACACGATTATTGCCTGCAGGGTCCGTCATATTGATGGATTCACAACAATAAATACGGGGCTCGTCACCGACGTGTAAAATGGATATTTGTGCAGAGCTGGCGCTTTGCGGCTCTGACAAACGTCTAAATACCGCCCAATGTTGACAAGGATCGTTAACTTTACGCATGTTCCCCCAAGGTAGTGGGATACCATTACCACGGTAAACCGCTTTGAGTTTGTTTTGTCCATAGGCATCAAAATAGTGCCAATGAGGGTAGGGAGAAACAACGGTCATGCGGCGCATCGCGACAGAAGGGGAAACCCCCGCTTTTTTATGCACATCAATTTCATAGCCATTGCGATCGAGCAATTGACGAAAAGGCACTTTCGGGCATAGCAACGCACCAGCAAAGAAGCTGGATTCAAAATCGCGCCATGCTTGTAAGATGTCTTTTGAGTTGAGTTCCGAACTGCTGTTTTGATCTGGATCGCCTTCCCAACTGTTAGCGTGACCAACAGAGAGCACGCTTTTTAAACCTTCTTTGGAATGCAATACGCAGTGGCCGATATAAACGGCTAAGTCATACTTTAAGCGAGTAGGGTAGTCACGCAGTATTTCATTGAGGTAAATGCTGCCAGGTGGTTCAAAAAAGGAAGTGACCACTTGTTTTGCGCTTACTCCAAGCTCATCTACAACATCTTGAGGGGCACGAGAGATCCAGCGAATGGTCAGGCCCATGCTGCGCGCAATATCCATTAAATCTTGTGCGGATAAATTGAGTCGTTTAAGGCCGACCTCTTCCGCTGCGCGCTCCAAATCAGGGAAATGGTTTTGATGGCTTTCTTGATGTGCACGGATCAGTAGATGTGCAAACTGGCGGCCTGTGATTCCGGTTTGCGAGAGCATCTCGGGAATCGCGATCTGTAAGATATCTTTGGAAAAGAGAAAGCTTGGCTCCAAAGCCATACCGCTAATGCCGCCACGATTACCTTTGTCCGGCGTAATGTCTTCATGTGCAGGTTCATCATCTAAAAACCATGCGGGGTCTTTTTGGAATACCTCCGCGATGACTTCAAGCATATCAATGCTTGGTACCCGCTTTCCGCGCTCAATCATCGAGAGATAAGAAACCGATGGTGCATACTCTGGATTAATGCGGATACAACGAGCAGAGAGATCTTCCATCGTTAAATGGTTGCGTTTCCTCAAGTTTCTAATCTTGGTACCGAGGAAATGAGACTGGCGTATCAAACTTTTTGACAAGGACATTTTGTAAAATTCACATTGTAAAATTTTTGTTGTGAAATTGTAGTCAAAATTTCGCTAGTCTACAAAGTATGCAAGTTCACAAATTTGTCATTAAATTGCTAAACAAGTTTCATGAACTGCGTAGGGACTTAAACGATGTGTTATCCGCGAGGGAAAGACTATGAATATGCAAACTTTCGATAATAATGAGATTCAAACGAATACAAAGCCATTTATTGCAAATGCAGTCTTTGCCGTGGAAGCAATCAATGCTGAACAAGCAGTCGAGAAACAGCTCAAAGCGAAACAGCTACTTGATCGACTATTTCCGCTTGAAAATGGGTCACACAGTGATGTAACGGCTTATGTAATCGATTACCGCCATGTGATGGCTTATTTCAAAGACGGCCGCCACAGCGGCTTAAAGCATCCTAAACACTTTGTTGCGTTTACGGGCGAGAAAGAAGATCCGCATTCGATTTTGCTACGTGATGGCAATGGCAGCCATATGGAAGTTTTGTTTGGTTACCATAAAGGTACAGGCGCAATTGAGCATATTGATATTGATGACATTCAGATGGAAACGTGCACTACGTTCCCACAAGCGGACTCAAGCGCAGCAATGCGTCATTGGATTAGCTTGGTGAAAGGGGATCAAAAAGGCCGTCCATGCGCTTGCAGCGAAGACAAAGAATATACCGCAAAAAACGGGGATGATTATCGTCTTGACTGCTGCTTTAAGCTTTGAATAAATCAATGCTCGTTTACGCTAAGCGAATAAGCCGTAAACAATGTGACATGATGTAATGAGGTTCCAGCCACAGTGGCTGGAATTTTTTTTATGGGCTGAATTCCACCACAGAGAAATGAGGGTTTTCGATGAGAGCATGCAATGAAATCATCTGCTCGGTAGGCAGCAATATTTCTGCTTGTTGGGTTTGCAATAACAAACACTCCTGATGCTGCTCGTTGTAGCGCGTGTTCTGCGCAATACCTTCATAAATCGAATGATCTTTGAGCGTAATGCGGACTGGAAAATGATATAGGCAAGCAATTTCAAGGTAATCGTATTGCTGACATGAAATCATGATTGTTCCTTAAATGGTTTTAACTCCACCACATTCCCTTCAGGATCGGAGATATAGAGTGAGCGGCCAAAGCCTTGTGCACCGTAACGTTCTGCCAAAGGCTCGGTTTTAATCGCGTTTTGATGAAGATAACTTAACAGTGTCTCCTCACTGTGTGACGCTATTTGCAGACAAAAATGATCCAAATTTCGTCCATTTTGCTGTGGTGCTTTCCCACCTAATTTTCCTAGTTCACTGTTGACGGTGACAATGTCGATCAACGCTTGACCTGCTCTAAGTTGCGTTAAGCCTAGATCTGGCAGGGTACGCTCAATGCTGCAACCAAGAATGTGGTGATAAAAATGCAGCATAGGATTAAGGTTAGTCGTGCGTAAGACGATATGATCTAAGCCAATGATCTTAATCATACCTATCTCCTATTGATCATTTTCTGGTAAGTCTATTCATTATAATGGCTAAACCATGAGTTTGGTGGCCAGTAGTAACATCACCAAACCAATGAGAGCTTCTAACACTTTCCACGAACGTGGGCGCTGAAATATGGGAGCAAGTAACCTTGCACCGTAGCCTAAAGCGAAGAAAAATAAAAATGAGCCGGAGATAGCCCCCAAAGCAAAGTTTAGTTTGTTTGGTTCGTATTGAGTGGAGATTGAACCGAGTAACACCACGGTATCCAGATAGACATGTGGGTTGAGCCAAGTAAATGCAAGGCACAGTAAAGCAGTACGTCCTGCACTCGCTTTAGTGTCTCCTTGTGGTGTTAAGGTATGATTGGTGTGCCAAGCAGAATAGAGGCTACGCAAACCGTACCAACTCAAAAAGAGTGCGCCACCATAACGGGCAAAGAGTTCTAAATTTGGGAACTGTGTTACTAGCACTCCAAACCCCGCAACACCAGCAGCAATTAAAATTGCGTCGGATATGGCGCAAACAGAGCAAACCAGTAGGACATGATGCCGCTGAATACCTTGTTTTAATACAAAAGCATTTTGTGCGCCAATCGCGATGATTAAAGATAATCCCAGTGCGAGACCCGCAAAATAGGTGCTCACTTAAAAACTTGACCCTGGTTGGTTGAGAAACTCAAGTTCTTCGTTGCTGCTTTCACGGCTTAAGATGGCATTTCGATGAGGATATCGACCAAATTGATCAATAATGGCTTTATGTTTTAGTTCAAAATCGTAATTGTTTTCCATTCCGACTTGGTTGAATAGCTCGACCGCTTGCTGGTGGATCAGCGCGGACTCACTGTGCATATATGGCATGTATAAAAATGAACGCTCAATTAGGCTAAGAGATTGATCAAGTTCAAGCCGAACAGCTTCTTGTGCAAGGCCTAGTGCGAGAGGATCTTGGCTAAAGGCTTGCGGAGTGCTGCGATAGACATTACGCGAAAATTGGTCGAGTACAATGATTTCTGCCAGTCGCCCTTGCGCGGTTTCACGCCAGATAAATAATTCACCTTGTGCGGCTTGCTTAAGTAATTCACCAAACTGACTGCGAATTTTTTCATCAATGTCTGGATTAGCGACGAACCAATCTTTTGCATCTAGCTGGTTAAACCAAAAATCGAGAACTTGTTGTTGCATGTTGAATCCCTTTTATTGCGTTGAGCACGATCATCTATCGGTTTAACAATATAGCTCAGATTGAGTAACGGAAAAACGCTGAGAAACAGAGAAAGCAAGTTACTGAATAGAAAATCGCCAAGAGAGTTGAAATTTGTTTCGTCAGGCATATAATCTGTCGCCCGAAATCCACGTGCTCAATTAAATATGTCGCTATTGAAAAAGCCTGATCGCATGACGGCGATGCAAGATATCATCACGCAAGTGCTGGAAGAGTTGCCTCTGTATGAACCTGAAACTTATGTGTGTGGCAGTAAGGGAAACTGTGTTGGCTGCCCTAAGAAGTTATTGGAAATGGTCGATGGGGAACTGACTTATTGGCAGAGTGCGTTGTCGCGCGGTATTACGCCGCAATTTGATGAAATTCGACGTTTTGGCAAGATGTGCAGTAGTGTTCGCAAAGGACTCGCTCGTAACAACTTACTGCTGAAACCCAACCCTTAGAATAAAATGACGCTGTGGCTATCATTTTTTATGACGTAAAAGTAAGGGGAGCATTTGGCTCCCCTTACTTTTATTCAATCTTGCTTTCAAACTCACTGCTTATCGCTATATTTTCTTAATTAGAAACAAGCTTTTTGAACGAAGTAAGGATTACTGAATTTTTTTTCTGGGCCTAACTCAGAGATAACCAATCGATTCCAGAGTTCGCGGTCAAACACACCTTTGGGAATCGATGGATAGAGCGTCTCGACCTCTTCATAAGCAAAACGCATAAACTGCTTTTTCTTAATCTGATTATATTTATTGGCAACACGATTGTGCTTTTTGATCCACTCAAGCTTGTAATCGTGTAACGCCGGTTCTGCTTGTTCAAATGGCACACGGGATAAATAAACACGCTTATAAGAGACTTTGCGATCCAACATGGTACGCAACGCAGTCTGAATATATTTGCCGTGTTGCGTGATGGAGATATCGTCTAATTTAAAGAGTTTTACATGCCAACCAACAGGGTAAAAATCCTGTTGTTTAAAGTATTTGTTGCGCGCATCTATTGCATCATGCAATACGATGTCTGACGTACCATTAAAAGTTTGCTGCCAGCGGCCGATGCGAATTTGAAGGGCAGTAGGCAAACGATAAATATTGGTGAATTTATCTTGGTCCATAAGCAAAAATACTACTCAAAACAGCCAATATAACGATATATTCGGCTGATTAACTTCAGGTAATTAGGGCTGAACATTCTAATTAAAAATAGTGAGCCCCGCGAGCATCAAGTTGTATTTATATATGACAAAAATACACATCAATGACATCGTTCAATCAAACGGCTTAACTCAGCGTTGAGCTTTGATTGAGTAGGATAAACCTTGCTCAATGCTAATTCAAGCCAGCGTGTTCACTTTAACTCAGTACTTGCGACTAAAAAATACAGTGTTTGGCGTAATCTTTCGCTTCATTGGCTGTCCAGTCGCCTTTTGCTTTTTGTTCCATATCACTGCACCAAGCTTCACTTCCTACTTCGGTACAACCGAGAAGAAATAAGCTTAAGCCTAATGTGGTCAATAATTTGGTCATGGGCTCTCCTTGATGGGTAAATTAACCATTTTCTTTATATTCTAATAGGTTAGGAACAGAGTTTACTACAACTCAGTGTGCTTGGCAGTGTACTTGTTCTGGCCGAAAAATCTCGCTATGATTTTATAAGGTTACAGCGCAGATCGCACTGCGGCACGATAGCTAACTTTCTCGCTAACTTTGCTTGGCTGTATTAAATAATAACGGACAAAGTGCTTTTGTGAACCACTTCACTAATATTTAAGCCTAAGTGAGCGATGAAAAGATCGAAATCACACATCCGGTGTAATCCTAATGCAAAGTGAATCTGCTTGATTATTATCTCATCGAAACGTTTCGATGGCTTCGCAATCGACAATAACAGCTAATAATGTTGAAGCTCATCGTTACTTAATTGTGTAAGAACTTAATGTTGCAAGACGTGTAACCGAAGGTCGATGAAATGAAAAAAACACCCCTACTAAATTCAGACATTTCTTATCTACTAGCGACGCTAGGTCATACCGATGAAATTACTATATGCGATGCTGGCTTACCTATTCCGGATGCGGTTTCTCGTATTGATTTAGCTCTGACTCATGGCGTACCAAGTTTTATTGACACCGTTCGCGTGATCCTGATGGAGTCACAAATCGAAGGTGTGGTGATGGCGGAAGAGTTTGCCGAGACCAGTCCGGACTTATATCAAGCACTGATGGCTGAACTGGAAGCGGAACAAGCCCGTTGCAACAAAACTTTTCGTATTCAATATGTGTCTCACGAGCAATTTAAGCTGCGTACCCATGAGAGCAAAGCGGTCATTCGCACCGGTGAATGTACGCCTTATGCCAACGTGATTTTTCAAGCTGGCGTTGTGTTTTAACCCGTCCCAAAGCGAAAGGAAAGTGAACATGAAAAAAATTGCGGTGATTGGTTCGACCAATGTGGATTTGATTACTTACGGTAATCGCTTTGCAAAAGGTGGCGAAACATTAGAAGCACAATCTTTTTGTATCGGTAATGGTGGTAAGGGCGCAAACCAAGCGGTCGCGGCGGCGAGATTAGGCTCGCATGTTCTGATGCTATCTAAGGTCGGTGATGACCAGTTTGGAGACATGTCGTTAAACAACTATCAAGCACAAGGTGTAGACACGCAATTCGTCGGCAAAGTGGCGGGCGTGAGCACTGGTGTAGCGCCGATTTTTGTTAACACGGAAACCTCACAAAACTCGATCCTGATTGTAAAAGGAGCCAATAACAGCTTGCTTCCTGCTGATGTTGACAGTGCAGAAGAGGCTCTGAAATCGGTTGACCTTATTGTATTGCAACTCGAAGTACCTCTTGAGACCGTTTATCACGCTATCGATTTTGGTCAGAAACATGGCATCAAAGTGTTACTGAATCCTGCTCCTGCAGTGGCGGAGTTATCGCTGGAGTACGCATGCAAATGTGATTTCTTTGTGCCGAATGAAACTGAATTGGAAATCTTAACCGGTAAGCCAGTTTCTACGATTGAAGAGATCAAGCAAGCGGCAAGTGTGTTATTTGAACATGGCCTGAAAAACCTGATCGTGACGATGGGCTCGCAAGGCTCACTTTGGATCTCGAATGAACGCGAATTACTCACCGCGCCAGTTAAAGTGAATGCGATTGACACGTCTGGTGCCGGCGATGCTTTTATTGGTTGCTTCTCTCATTTCTTTATCGAAACCGGAGATGTGCAACTGGCGATTGAAAAAGCCTCGGCATTTGCCGCGCTTTCAGTGACAGGCAAAGGCACACAGTCATCTTACCCTAGTGTTGAAGTATTCAACGAATTCCAAAAAAATAATCTTTAATAATAACCTGTTACTCAAGAGTGAACATCACTCTTGAGTAATGGAAGAAATGGAAGGTACCTTATGTTTATTAGAAACAATACCGTGCAACACGTCGACGGTTACCTAAATAAAACTCCAATATTCCAGTTTTTGCTTCTGTCTACCGTGTTTGCGTTGTGGTCTGCGGCCGCGGCGCTAAACGATGTGTTAATTACCCAGTTTAAATCCATTTTTGATCTCTCTAACTTTGCGTCGGCGCTGGTGCAATCTGCATTCTATGGCGCGTACTTCCTTGTGGCGATACCTGCCTCTATGGTGGTGAAGAAAACGTCGTATAAATTGGCAATTTTGCTTGGTTTAGCGCTCTATATCTTCGGTTGCATGATGTTTTTCCCAGCTTCTCACGCGGGTACTTACACCATGTTCCTTGCGGCGATTTTTTGTATCGCGATTGGTCTGTCGTTCTTGGAAACCTCATGCAATACCTATTCTGCGATGATTGGTGAACCTGAGCGAGCGACACTGCGTCTGAACATTTCGCACACGATTAATGCGATGGGCTACATTGTTGGTCTACTGCTAGGTAAGCACCTTATTTTCCAAGAAGGCGTTGATGTGGGCCATATGATGGCAACGTTAACAGGCCCAGAGCTCGAAGTGTTTAAAGAGCAAGTTCTGCAGCAAACACTCGAACCATACAAATGGTTAGTGGGTGTGATTGCAACCGTAGCGATCTTAATTGCGGTGACAGAATACCCTAACTGCAAAGCGGTATCGGATAAGAAAGAAGATCAACCATCATTTGGTGAGACCTTGTCATACCTTGCTGGTAATGCTCGTTTCTTTAAAGGTATTGCAACTCAGTTTGCTTACGTGGGTATGCAGGTGGCGGTATGGTCATTCACCATTCGCCTCGCGCTTGAAATGGACTCAAACATGGTTGAACACGATGCGGCCAATTACCTACTGTATGCCTTTATCATGTACTTCCTAGGCAAGTTGCTTGCTAATTACCTGTTTACCAAAACATCACAAGAAAATGTGTTGATGGGCTACTCTGCAGTGGGGTTCTTCTGCTTACTTTACGTAACGTTCGTGCCTGATTTCAGCGCTGTATGGGTGGCAGTTGGTACTTCAGCGCTATTTGCACCATGTTGGGCAACCATCTTCGCTTCAACGCTACAATCGGTTGATACACGTTATACCGAAACCGCGGGTGGTTTTGTGGTTATGTCGATTATTGGTGGCGCAGCGATTCCTGTATTGCAAGGTTTACTGGCAGATAATATGGGTATGCAAACCTCATTCATCGTAAACGCAGCGTGTTTTGCGGTTGTATTCTGCTACTTCCTTAGCGAGAAGAAATACAAACAAGTATTTACTTACACTGCGGCGAAAGCATAATTGAATTTGGTGGTCATTCTGCAAAGGATGGCCACTTTGAGAGGTGACAATGTTTACAATCCCACTATATAAAGATCAGTTTCGCAAAGAGAAAGTGCTCATTGCACAATCTGATTCGTTTGAGATCCATTCCTTTACCTACAATTCTGGTGTTCATGCGGTAGAAATCAAAAACTCAAAAGGTCATTTGGTTATCTTACCATTTATGGGGCAAATGATTTGGGACGCAGAGTTTCTTGGTACCGATTTGTGCATGAAGAATATGTTCTCAGAACCTAAGCCAGCCAAATCGATCGTTGAAACATACGGTTGCTTTGCCTTTCATGCCGGTATGATCCGTATGGGATGTCCTACACCTCAAGATGATCATGTTTTGCATGGTGAGATGCCTTGTGCTGCGATGGATAGTGCTTGGCTGGAAATCAACGACACAACAGTGACGATGAAAGGCAGTTATGAATATGTGATGGGGTTTGGTGATCATTACATGGCGCAACCTTCGGTGTCTCTAGCCAAAGATGCCAGCTTGTTTGATATTCAAATGAGCGTGAAAAACCTCGCCACCGTACCGATGCCATTGCAATATATGTGTCATATCAATGCTGCGTATTTTGATGATGCGGTAATGACGCAAAATATTCCGGATCACGCATTACAACTGCGCGAAACGATTCCTGCTCATGTTCAGCCAAACGAACAGTGGTTGGCATACAATGAGAGCTTGAAAACGTCGGCACCAATTCAAACCTTAAACACGCCAGAGATGTACGATCCGGAGATCGTCTACTGTATGGATAACATCGCGCAATATGCTAAGCGTGCTGTATTTAATATGACGATTGGCGACAAACAGATGGTGACGGAATTTAGCACCGATGAGTTTAATAGTGCCACTCGTTGGATTTTGCGCAGCGGCGATCAACAAGTTGCGGCTTACGCTTTGCCGGCGACCTGTCGTCCGGAAGGATTTTTAACCGCGAAAGAAAAAGGTACGTTGATTTACCTACAGCCGCATGAAGAGCGCAGCTTTACGGTGCGCACCGGTATTCGTTAGCGTAAACGCTTCAGTTCTTCACTCTCTTTCAATCAAGTATGGGGTACTCATTTGAGAGAGAGTGAAGGCCAATGCCTTTGGTTTTTTAGCGATCTGTATTGAGTGGTCATCACCACTAGCGCTGAAAAGCCAAAGTCATTTGTTTAAAATTTTATGTTTAAAAAGAGTTCTTCGCGAACCAAGGATTACCCAATGAATAAGTTAGTTGTGCTCGGTAGTGTTAATGCAGACCATGTCCTTCAGGTGCCTTCTTTTCCTCGTCCTGGCGAGACGTTGCATGGTCGCAACTATCAAGTCATTCCCGGCGGTAAGGGTGCAAACCAAGCGGTCGCGGCTGCGCGTTTGAATGCCGATATTGGCTTCGTTGCTTGTGTGGGGGATGACTCGTTTGGTATCAATATTCGTGAAAGTTTCCGTTTAGATGGCATCAATATCAACGGGATTAAGATGCAGCCCAATTGCCCAACGGGTATCGCAATGATCCAAGTTTCTGAAAGTGGTGAAAATAGTATCTGTTTGTCTGCGGAAGCAAATGATTACCTTACGGCCGCGGCCATTGAGGATGATTTAACCAACATTGCGAACGCGCAGTATTTGCTAATGCAGTTGGAAACACCGCTAGCCGGTATTGAGCGAGCGGCTCAGGTTGCTAAAGACAACCATACCCAAGTGATCCTAAACCCTGCTCCAGCGCGTGAGTTGCCTGATGCGTTGCTACAAAATATCGATGTGATTACGCCCAACGAGACGGAAGCGGAAGTACTAACAGGGATCACGGTGCAGTGCGATGTTTCGGCTCAAGAAGCTGCGGATGTACTGCATGGGAAAGGCATTACCACTGTCATGATTACCTTAGGCGCTAAAGGGGTTTGGCTGAGCCAAAATAACGTTGGTCAATTGATTCCTGGCTTTAAAGTACAAGCAACTGACACAACTGCTGCTGGGGACACATTTAATGGTGCATTTGTCACTGGTTTGCTTGAAGAAATGTCGATAGAATCAGCGATAAAGTTTGCCCACGCGGCTGCCGCAATCAGCGTTACTCGCTTTGGAGCGCAAACTTCAATTCCTCGCCGTGAAGAAGTCGAGGAATTTCTCGCCAAGCAGTAAATTAGGAGTACGGTAGCATGGCAACCATGAAAGATATTGCCAAATTGGCCTGTGTATCAACCTCAACAGTAAGTCATGTTATCAACCAATCCCGCTATGTGAGTGAAGAGATCGCTGAACGCGTGAATCGCGCTGCTCAACAACTCAACTATTCACCTTCGGTACTGGCTCGCAGTTTAAAAACCAATCGAACTAAAACGTTAGGTATGTTGGTGACCACCTCAAGTAACCCTTTCTTTGGTGAAGTGGTTAAAGGGGTGGAACGCAGTTGCTATCAAAAAGGCTATAACCTGATCCTGTGTAATACCGAAGGGGATCAAGAGCGTATGACGACTTCGATCAGCACCTTGCTGCAAAAACGCGTCGATGGCTTAATTCTCATGTGTTCGTCTCTAGAAGGAGAGCACATTGAAATTTTTGATCAATACCCTGATGTGCCAGTGGTGGTTATGGACTGGGGCCCAATGCTCTTTGCCAGTGACAAAATTCAAGACAATTCATTGCGTGGTGGCTACCTAGCCGCCAAATATTTGATTGAGTGTGGTCATCACGATATTGGCTGCATTACTGGGCCATTGAATCGCTACCAAGCGCAGATGCGTTACGAAGGTTACAAGCGTGCATTAAACGAAGAAGGTTTAGAGTTCCACCCCAATTGGATCATTGAAGCAAACTTTGAATGTGATGGGGGCTATGATGCCTTTAATCGTATGTATCAAAAAGGGCCACTGCCGAGTGCGATATTTGTTTGTAACGATATGATGGCAATGGGCGTTATCAATGCTGCCAATGAGAAAGGCATTGCGATTCCAGAAGAGCTTTCGATTATTGGTTATGATGATATTCAAATCGCAAAATATATGTCGCCGTCATTGACGACAATTCATCAACCTAAATATCGTTTGGGTCAAGCCGCGGTAGAAACACTGCTTAGCAAGCTTGAAAAAAATAACGATGAGGCGCAGGTTATTCAACTTGAGCCTACGCTGGTGGAACGCAGCAGTGTTGCTATTCAGTCATAAAAAATTGTTTGAATTTAAATGATGGAATGATCTTAACTAATTTATATAACGAGTATTATTGTGAACAAATGCCTGTATTTCGATGGCGAGCAATAAAACTCGTTTATATTTCTCAATTGGTATACTCGGCACACCTAGCCACTTATTCTGTT
>NZ_AFWF01000165.1 GCF_000222605.1 Vibrio ichthyoenteri ATCC 700023
CCATATTCGCTTAAATGCCTACAACTCGAATAAACTGGAAGAAGCCGAATTCTCATCACCAGAAAGCAAAGCAGAATCCATGCATTATGAAGCAACTGTATTCGCAATGGAGGCTTGCCAACACTGGTTGCTTGAACCCCTTAGAGATGAGGAATTACAACAAATAAGCCAGTTTGTCGGCCAAGTGACGCTACAAGATGAGCAAAACAAATTATCGCTCGATGCACTACTCAGCACACTGCAAAACCACGCTAAAGAGATCGCCTACGAGCCGTTAAAACAGGCACTATTGAATCAATACCCTACCCTGCTTTCAGATGATACCCAGCCAGATTACCTGCGTACAAACTGGTTTAGTGATACGGATATTCATTGGATTAACTCGCGCGCCGATCTAACCGATGTGGCGGAATTGGCGGCGTTGCATTTAGCCAAGAAACTCGACGTTCATTATCAAGACATAATTCAACCACTGAGCCAAGTGTTGACTGCTTTTATCGACTATTTGCATTTAGGTTCCAACGTCTATTTGTATTCCGCACAAGCCAGCTCATCGAGGCAAGAATCATCACTGCAACTGGTGATACAACCGGGCGACAATTCATCAAAAACGCCCCCTACTTATTACTTTTTCTTGCTCCGCAGTGAGCCCACAACATCGCACAATATTCTTTACGCTTTACATCAGTTTGAACAGCAAAAGGGTAGTCAAGAGCACGAGTATTCTGCCTGTTCAGACATAGACTGGATCGTCGACTTATTCAAGCGGCACCTAACTTAACGCAAGATTAAGCCGTCGATAATGGCGTCACTACGAGTAAACACTATGGTTAGAAAAATTTTGGTCAGCCTCGCATTCCTTGGCATCGCATCCGGTATGGTGCAGTTGGTCTTGATTGCGTTTTACGACACTCTCGATGGCGGAATGTTGGCGGGTTGGAGCATTGCTTTAGGGCTTGGTTTGGCAGCCCTCATTTACTACTTTGTGTTTGATGCTGCTGATATCGGCTATACGCTTATTTCCGTCAATATTGGCTTGCTGATCGCAACCTTCACGGTCAAATGGATTGATAACTCATACGCACCGCAACAGATCATTACCATCGACTTTGAAGTGGTTGCTATTGGGTCTTCTCAGGTTAAATCCACTGAGTTTGTCTACCTACAATTACGTAGTTCACACGGTAATATAAAATACACGGTTGATGACGATCAACTAGGCCAATTCTCCATAGGTGACATACTGCATTTAGACGCAGAGATGGGTTACTTTGGCTACCCGACCGTTCAATAACAGTCCATATATCGAACTAAAATGCTTCATTGAGGAAAATATTATCCTTAAACACAGCCCAAATTATAAATAATTTTAATTACTTAATGAACTTATTAAAGGATATGTTTTGACTAATCCATCTATATCGTCCGTTCCTGTTAATGCTAGGATATGCATTCCATTTAGTTGATCATACTTATGCGATATCCATAAGTATTCTGAATTCCTATAATTGTAAAAGGCATATAAACTATCATTTACTTTCAAAAATTGTTCTTTTTGAACGGAAATATTAGTTTTCCACTTTTCCCAATTAATTTCATTTTCATTGGCTTTAACTTCAAAAATAACCATTCCAACTCGATTAGCAACTCTTATTTCAAGTTTTCTTGTATTGATATCTTCATAATCTGCACCATTTGGTTTGTATTTCGTCAGTAACAATAAATCAGCGAATTCACCAAATACATTTTCAATGTCTTCAATACGAAAATGATAAAACCCCTGTGAGTAATCTACATCTGACACCGTATCTGTCTCAGATGGGAGAGCGATAGAAGCTGTACTCCACTCTTTTTGCGTTGTTTCTGTTTCATAATTATTGTTCGCAATTTCAGTTAAAGTCAGCCGTGGACCTCTCGCTTCTTCTATCTTCAGCAATTTACTGGCTAACTCACTAGTTAATGTTGCATAATATTCATTATTTTCCTTTTTACTTTTTGTTGCCATTTAATCAATTGCGCCAAATCCTCATCCCCATCATCAACTTTACGCCACAAAGCTCGATAAGGCTCTCGATAGTACGCTCCTGTTCGCATATAGGTATTATCCAACTGTAATAATCCATTTTTAATTGACGTTATTTTAGAACGATAGAATGAACCACCACTCAAAATGTCGTAGTGATTACTCTGTCGAACCAAGCTATATGTTTTTCCTTCACCAAAGAAATGCGACTTCAACGTATTTTATTTTACATCTAAATAAAAATAAGTTTGGCTTAACCAGCGTTCCTCAGAATCAATAGATAATCTGTCAACGACTTCATCTGGTGAACTCAGAATCTGCTCTACTGAATCGAAAACATAGTAACCAGACTGTAATTCTGATACTAAATTTTTCTTGTTTTCACTGCTCTTAAAGAAAAAAAGCAAAGTAATCAGGCAAACCAACAACATTCCAACGACTATTTTTATTCTACTCTTAGTTACTGACATTACTTATTGACCCCAGGGTTTAGATATAAATATTCGTAAGAATTTTCTATATA
>NZ_AFWF01000164.1 GCF_000222605.1 Vibrio ichthyoenteri ATCC 700023
TTCTTAGTTTGTGACTATAATATCACCTCGCTTGCCGGCATTGAGCGTCTCACTAATTTATTTTCACTAGAAATACACGATAGCGAGTTGACCACCGCTGATCTTTCGCAAAATAAATACCTGAATGGCTTTAGTGCGACTAACACAAAATTAGCTAGTCTTGTCTTTCCTGTAGACAGTTACTTATATACGCTAAAGGTCAATAATGGAGAGTTGAGTAATATCGATATATCCAACCTTAAACGTTTGGATTTAATTGAAATTACTAACAATTCGTTAGAGAGCATTGATCTTTCGAATAATGCTGAATTGAAACGAATCAAGTTGAATGATAATAAACTTGAAGATGTTAAAGGATTGTCCAGTCTACCAGTAACAAATCTTGAAGTAGCTGGAAATCAATTGAATTACTTGGATATATCTAAACTGGCTGATTTGGAACTTCTTGATGTCGAGAATAATAATCTCAATAACATCGATATTTCTGCGAACAAAAAATTAGTTTACCTGCGGACTGCCGGTAATGATATTGCGTTGATTAATTTAGAAAATAGTAATGTAAAACTCAAAAATGTGACGTTTTCGCATCCTACCGAGCTCAAGTTAACACGATATGAATGGGTTAAAGACGTACCCTTTGAGGATGAAAACTTTAAGCAGTGTATTCTAGATAGTGGACACGAAAAAGTAGCGAATGTGGTTCAGTTAGCCTGTACCTCAAAGAAAATTAAATCGATTGCAGGCATTGAATATTTACAGAACCTTAAAAAGATAAATGTTTATGCGAATTACATTCAGGAAGCAGATCTCAGAGCGAATAGATTGATTGATTTTACTGCGACGAGAAATGCTATTCGTGATGTTAAATTTGGTTGGAACCCTGAATTGAAAACCCTGCAACTTGCCGGAAATCTTCTAGAAAAAATTGATTTTAGCGGTGTTGAAAATATTGAGTACATGGTGATGTGGGGTAATAAGTTTAAGTACATCGACATTAATAATCTACACTCGCTAGAAACTGTTTATCTAGGCGATAATTTCTTAACTGAGATTGATGTTTCAAACTTAATGGTGCTAAAAAAATTGTTTGTAAATGATAATCGACTGTCTGAAATCGATGTGAGTAAAAATATAAACCTTATTGTTCTTGTTGTTCGTAATAATAATGTTCGCTCTCTAAACTTAAAAAATAATAAGAAATTAGTCAAAGATGAAGTAGGCGTCGATCAGTTCGTGAGAGTGGTTCGATAGATATTCTATTTGGTCGTATTACGTTGTAATGATAGGTCGTTAGCGGCCTATCACGCATTCTA
>NZ_AFWF01000163.1 GCF_000222605.1 Vibrio ichthyoenteri ATCC 700023
TAGATTTTCGGTGATCGAAAAAACACCTCACCCTACTTCGTCATCCTCGAGAGGGAGGAACGACCGAGTCGGGGATCTCTAGCTTCAGCGCACAAGAGCAGATTCCCTACTCGCGCTTCGCGCTCTATGGAATGACCGAAGGATCTGAGACGCTGCGCTCCGAGATTTGAGACGCGAGAAGCGAGAATAGTGAGAACACTGCACTCTGAGAATCGAAAATTGAAAGGCCAACCCAACAGAG
>NZ_AFWF01000162.1 GCF_000222605.1 Vibrio ichthyoenteri ATCC 700023
CTATTTCACATTAGCGCCCACAGTCAATTGTGGGAGTATTTTATATTCAGTACCAACAGCAATTAACCCCCCCACTTCATTTGATGAATCAGAGTACCCGCTATAAGGTTTGATTGTTTCTACTTCTGATGCATGGTATTCCGTTTCTTCGTAGTGAGAGCCATTTACGTCATATTGAGTGTACGTAAGCCCAGCTTTGACTTTAGCTAGCCATTTATCGTTTAGATTGTGCGTATATACTGAAGCCAATGAAAATTGCTTAGATTTTACGCTCGCTTCCCATTCTTCTTCTGTTTTTTTCGTTCCATCTGACCCGATGAACTTAGAGCGGTCATCTTCTAGGTCAAATTGGCTGTAACCTAATTCAATTGCCCATGATGGTGTTAATTAATAGCCAATAAAGCCGCTCAAAATACCGTCTTCGTTCGATGGGTCGAGTTTAACCGTCGGAGACGTTGGAAAATGGCTTTGTGAATCATGGCTTGTTGAACCAAAACCATACTCTAGCCCAATATAAGGGGCTGAAATTGCGCTAAAAGATGAGCCTAAGAGAGCTGCAGCAAGTAATGTTTTATTCATAAAATGAGTTTCTTACAATTTAGATTTCTTATTGTCACTTGAATCGTGTGAAGTGTTTGTGAAAAATTTTCTTAAAGTACTTTAACGACATCTACGTCCACTTTGACACCGGACATATTTTTATCGATTTCGCCAATGAGTTGAACATTGGTTGTTGGTGATGCAGATTGACCAAACCATTTGTCATGTTCAATTTCAACTGTTACTTCACCAGTGGTGTCGGCAAATAGATACATTTCACCGCCTAGAGAGGCTTTGATTCTGCCAGTTAGCGTTACTGGCATATCGTCACTGAACATTTCTGAATCCAGTACTTGTTTTACCGTTGAAATGCCTTGAGTTGGTCCAGAAAACCCCGATTGATTTTGAGTTGTACCTGTGAAGCCCTGTGCAAAAACACTGCTAGAAGCGACGATAGCAATCGTAGTCATTAAAAGTTTTGTTTTCATAGTGTTAGCTCTATTTTGTTTGAGTGGCGGTTATGTTACATATTATTTCTGAATGGGAAATGAACAAACTAGGCTTCCCACCCGAAATAGTCAGTGTTAGAGAGGTAATTAGTCTATCGTTAGGTGGTTTATCAGTAATCATTAAGCAATATTGTTGGTTAAATCGGACTTATTTGTTTCTTTGCAATAAGCCTGATTCATCTCGTAAAGTCTGAATTATTGCGCACAATATCTCATTAGGGTTTTTGGTGAGAGCAGATTCTTGTTTTTGAGCAGCATTCACGGTAAAAGACGATCATTTACTATTCAAATATAAACTCATGACAGTACAAGAAATTATATCGGCGCTAAGTCAATACAATGGAAAATTCCCAGAGCAAGCATTAGTTGCAGCTCGAGAACATTGGGCTTTATTGGTTCCAGAAATCAACATGGCCTTTGAGCGCGCGGTGACTAAAAATGAACTATCGGAAGAAGAAGAGAACTTCTTGTTTTGGTCGGTATTATTGATTGGGGATCGTAAGGAAAAAGATTGCTTTGAGTCCTTCATGCTATTCCTTGACCAAGATGATGCTGATTACTCACCGTTGGAGTGCGTTTTAGGTGACTCTCTTACGGAGGATTTGCCAAACATCGTAGCCATTGTTGCTGAGGGGCGTGCGGAGCCGTTAAATAAGATGCTTATCAGCATGAAAGCGGGCGAGTACGTCAAAGTTGGGATGCTGAGAGTGTTGAAGCATATGTTGTTTAATTCAGAGATAACAACGGATTATTTTGCCAACCATGCTCCTTTATGGATTGAGGTTATGGTTGCTAATCAGCACTCTTTCGCTTTGGCTGTTCTGGGGGAGATCCTAATAGATTTAAAATTATCTTCGTTTCAGTCAATGTACTTAGGTTTTGCAAAAAAAGACTCTATTGACCATGGAATGCTAAGTAACGATCAGATAAAGGACTGGGCGTTTGAAACGGAGTGTGATTGTAGACGTGATCACTATGGTTCATTCGATATTATGTCTGTGAAAAACTGGGCATCGATGAATGGTAATAATGAATGGGACTCTATGTTTATGTTTAATCCTTTCGAGCAGTTTATCGAAGAACCGTACATGGCGCCTAAGATCCCTCGACGTAATGATCCTTGTCTTTGCGGCAGTGGTAAGAAGTACAAGAAGTGTTGCCTCAATTAGAAGTAGAGCCCATCATTTGGTGGGCTTTTTTGCATAATTCTGGCTCAAAATCACTTTACAGCAACGATAAAATCCTTACTCTTATATGAGTAAATGTTGTGCACTGACATATAGTGTAAAGCACACGGGAACTACACCGCCCTTAAATCGCTTTCTGAGACGTGTCGCGGTTTCGAAGAGAAACTGGAAAGCTTTTTCAACTTTCGTCCGTATTAGCGTGACGTAACTGACTTTGAACCAACCCCACGGGAAGATTATTTTCCCAATGGGGTAATAGTTTTTCTCGTTTCATTATTTGTTAGGAGAATTACTATGACTGGTCAAACTAAACTCAATCTTTTAGAGCAAGAAGCGCAGTACCAACGTGAGTTGGATGCCTATGACACTGTTCTTTGGTCAACAGCGCGCATGTTGAATTACTTTGCGTGGGATGAAGAGAAAGCACTAAAGGTGATGGATACGATTTATGCGAAAGCACGTTCGTGGCCAGAACGCTTTCCACATCTCGTTGATAAGGAAGATCATAACGTAGTAAAAGCGACGAGCTATTATTACGATATTCTTGCTGATGCAGAGCCGATTGTTGCGGCGAAGCGTCAACAAGAGCTGAATGCTTTGAAAGAGCAGCTTAATATGGTGCCATTTTCATGGTTACGACATCCGCGATTGAAGCGAGTCATACTGTGGTTAAATCGCCCAATTGCTGCATAAAAATAGCCCCGACCATTTGGTTGGGGTTATTTTTTGATTGAAACATTTTCAGATGGTCATTTTGACAAAAAGCCACTTATCATATATGATAAGTAAAATGGCTATAATAAAAAAAATAGGCACGCAACTATGAGCTGGGTCATTGAACTATATGATGGAGTGGAAGACGCTATTTTAGATATGCCACCAAAGGTGCAAGCAAGAATGTTAAAGCTGCTTGAACTGATGGAGATGCATGGGGCTAATTTAGGTGAACCCCACACGAAAGCAATGGGTGATGGACTTTTTGAGATCCGTGCGAAAGCTCAAGAGGGTATTGGTCGCGGTCTATTTTGTTATCTTGATGGTAAAAATATCAATGTGCTTCATGCTTTTGTTAAAAAGAGTCAGAAAACACCTAAAAAAGATATTAAGTTAGCCAAAGATAGAATGAAAGAGGTTAAATATGAGTAGCTTACAATCTCTAAGGAAAAAAGCGTTAGCGAATCCAGAAGTAAAAGCCCAGTATGATGCGCTTGAGTCTGAGTTTAAGTTTATCAATACACTCCTTTCGATGCGAGAATCAGCAGGGTTAACTCAGCAAGAAGTAGCTGAGCGCATGGGAACAAAAGAGTCCAATATTTCTCGGCTTGAAAAGGGGACTGGAAACCCTACCGTCAAGACACTGATGAAATATGCTCAAGCATGTGGGTGCCGATTAGACTTTGGTTTTACACACGCTTAAAGCGTTAAATCTAGTTATCTTAAAAGGCCGTTGTAATCACAACGGTCTTTTTTATTGCCCAACGTTAGCAAGCGGATCGCTAGTTGACTCTCTGTGAAAATTTAATCTAAATCACTTTACAGCCGATCGAAAAATGCTATTCTGAATAGGCTTAAAGTTGTGTACTGACTTATAGTACAAAGCACA
>NZ_AFWF01000161.1 GCF_000222605.1 Vibrio ichthyoenteri ATCC 700023
ATCTTGAAAAACACCGAAACTGTCGAATTGGTATTTCACGAGCCTGTAATTTAAATTGTGTATCTGCTTATAATTAAGCCAGTCATGGCTAAGGATAAGCAATATGGATAAGAAAGCTTTAGAAGCCTTCGCTCGCGAAGCCGCTAAGTCGATTAAGACTCCTTCTGATCTTGATGACTTCAGGAAAATGTTAACCAAGGTGACAGTTGAGACAGCCTTAAATGCTGAACTCGATGAGCACCTTGGTTACGAAAAACACTCACCAACTAACGATAGTAATAGTCGAAATGGGTACTCCTCTAAACGCTTAATTACAGACGATGGCGAGATCCAGTTAGAAATTCCTCGTGACCGTGACGCGTCCTTCGAGCCTAAACTCGTTCGTAAGCATCAGACCCGATTCCAATCGATGGACGACAAGATCTTAAGCTTGTATGCCAAGGGAATGACCACCCGTGAAATCGTCGCGACCTTCAAAGAAATGTACGATGCCGATATCTCCGCCAGTCTAATATCTAAGGTCACTGATGCTGTTTTAGAACAAGTCGTTGAGTGGCAATCTCGTCCGCTTGATGCGGTCTATCCCATCGTGTATCTCGACTGCATCGTCGTAAAAGTGCGTCAGAATAAGCAGGTCATCAACAAAGCCATTTATCTCGCTCTCGGCGTAAATATGGAAGGTCAGAAAGAACTTCTTGGGATGTGGATGTCGGAAACTGAAGGAGCGAAATTCTGGCTCAGCGTGCTCACCGAACTTCAAAATCGAGGGGTGAATGATATTCTCATCGCGTGTGTAGATGGCCTCAAGGGCTTTCCTGATGCCATCAATGCCGTTTATCCAAAAACTCAAATTCAGCTCTGTATCGTACACATGGTGCGGAACTCAATGAAATTCGTCCCATGGAAAGACTACAAGACCATTACCGCA
>NZ_AFWF01000160.1 GCF_000222605.1 Vibrio ichthyoenteri ATCC 700023
GACTTAAAAGAAATCTATCAAGCCACGACGGAAGATGAAGCCCTGTTGGCGTTAGAGCACTTTGGTGATAAATGGGATGGAAAGTACCCTCAAATCAGTCGCTCGTGGACGGCTCATTGGGATAATCTCAATACTCTGTTTAGCTATCCTCAAGATATCCGTAAAGCTATCTACACTACGAATGCAATTGAATCACTGAACAGCGTGATCAGAAAAGCAACCAAGAAACGTAAACTGTTCCCGACTGATGAATCGGCTAGAAAGGTGGTGTATCTGGCGATTATGGATGCTTCCAAGCGATGGACAATGCCAATCCATCACTGGAAGCAAGCTCTAAACCGCTTTATGATTATGTTCGAAGACCGATTAACTGAATACTTGTAACCAAGAGCAGTTACACAGAATTATTTACAGGGT